>NZ_JADPKQ010000281.1:0-2038 GCF_023074015.1 Bradyrhizobium sp. 142 | reverse complement strand
CGCCGCCGACTTCCTGCTCAATTTGATCGCCTATAACCTGATCCGCATTCCCAAACTGCTTGCCGCTTAGCCTCCCTGCCCCAGGGGGCACCCAACACCAGGCTAGAAAATTACATCCAACTCCAAAGCGCCGTCCCAACAACGACCGGCCAGAATACAAAAACCCTCCAGTTCAGGGGTTTTTCAGCAAACTGCTAGATTCGAATTAGGGCAATTGCCCTCAACCAGGCAGGTCCCGTTAATGGGATGGTCCAGCCGGTTTCGGCGGTAGCCAGTCAGGTCCGGTCTACCCGCAACTTCGGAATTGGCCGGATGCCCGTCCAAACCGCCGCGAAGGGCCAACAGCAGAAGTGGTCTGACAGGGCGGGGGCCAGGGCCTGCGCTCGGTCATGCCGTTTGCGCTATTGCGGAACTCGCGACGTGGTGTGCAACACCATCAACCAACGCCCGTCTCGCTTTTCGTACGCGTTGGTCGTGAAGGCCGTGAAGCTCACGGCATCCCCATTCTTGGACTTCCCTTGAACACTCTCGATTCCAACAACCCACCCCATGTTCTGCGCGAGATGGATCTGCGGCTCCTTCATCGATACTGAAATCTCGGCGAAGCGATCAAAAGTCCCTTCCCAGCTTTTGCGAACCGCATCCCATCCGACAATCAGGACCTTGCTGGCAGGATGCACGGCGATGACGTAAGGCTCAGCCGTCCAAACCTTTTCCATGGCATTGATGTCGCGGCCTGAAATGGCCGTATCGAAAGCAAGGTTGGCGGCAGCGACAGCTTCCACGTCCGACTTTTGCTCCGCGTGCAGAATGACCGCCCCCAGAATGCAAATGAGACCGCTGGCGATCACCAGCAGCCGTAGGGAAGAGCTCCAGATCATGGCTTTCTCCGGAAAATGAAGCAGTTAAGACCCTGATTTCTTCGACCCACCTTGCCTGCCCCCGTTGTGCTCCGACAGGTCAAGCTGATACCAATCGATGGTCAAAAATGGACAGGCGTGCGCGGTGGAAGGCTTGTCGGAAAAATCGATATTCGGAGTCGATTACGCAAATCCCAAGTTTCCGAAGCTTGGCATTGAATCATTATGCTTGTCTGAGCTTTTAAAGCGCGTATCGCCCAGCCACTTCGCCTCACCGCAGCGGCCCGGTTTCCATCTGTTGATGCTGTTTACTGCCGGAAGTGGGGATCACTTCCTCGATTTTCGCTGTGTTAGGTGCAAGGCAGGCACGCTCATCCATGCCCGGCCCGGTCAGGTTCAGCAGTTCGTCCTTGGCCAAAAGCTAGAGGCCGATATCCTACTCTTCACGTCAGAATTCATTTTGCCCGCGTTTTCAGCGGCTGACGGCGGCGCATTTGGAACATTGATTGATGACATCGTTCCTGAGGACGTCACGGACCTGCGGCCTGATGCGTTGGAGAGCGTTGGCAGTGTTATGTCGGTCATAAAGCGAGGATACGATCAAACAGATGGCTCGAAGCTATCAGCCACTACTCTCCAGCACCTCCTCTATGCAATGCTCCTGACAATCGCAGGCCATTACGTCAAGTGCGACGAGCGCTCCATCAAGGATAATCATAGCAGGACGTTCCAAAAATTCCGTCGAGCCGTCGACGCGAATTTCGCGCAAACGCGGAGCGTCGAGGACTATGCGGAAGCTATCGGATGTTCGGCGAAGTCTCTCCGCCGAGCTTGCATAATGGCGTGCGGTTCCAAACCCAAAGCAATAATAGAGCAACGCCTGATCCTGGAAGCGAAACGCTTGCTTGCGCACACCGGTCTTACGGTGGAAGCAGTTGCTGCAGAGGTGGGATTCAGTGAGCCAACCAACTTTGTGAAGTTTTTCAGACAGCACGGAGGGATGCGACCGCTTGATTTTCGAGTAAAATTCCCCGGCGCTCATTCCGGCTGTACCCCTGCACGAAAGGCATAGAGTTCCATTAATGGGATGGTCCGGCCGTGCTCCTGCCCCGCCAGCAAGCGAAGCTGGCAAGGGGCGCCACAGACAAGGAGCACGCCATGTCTCAGACACCCAATAC
>NZ_JADPKQ010000426.1:0-2087 GCF_023074015.1 Bradyrhizobium sp. 142 | reverse complement strand
CACCGACCCATCATCGAAATCTCCGTCGATGGCCGCTTTACCTAGACGGAATCACGGTTCGCCCTTCTCCTCAAGACAGTTCTGCAACAAAATCGGCCAATACCGGACGTAGAGCGACCTACGGCTGTCGGTTTTCGGTTCAGTGGCTTCCTACCCAGATGTCGCCGGTCTTACTGAATGAGCTCGTCAGCAGCGATCAGCATGGATTGTGGTACAGCAAGACCGAGTGTCTTGGCGGTACTCACGTTAATCACCATTTCGAATTTGGTAGGCCGTAGCACTGGAAGATCGTCGGACTTGGCGCCCCGCAAAATCTTGCCAACGTATACTCCAATTTGGCGGTAGCTATCAGCGAGACTGGCTCCATAACTCATCAATCCACCATCCGCTGGGAACTCTCGAATGTGGAAAATGCCAGGCAATCGGTGACGGGATGAGAGAGCCACGATAAGGCGGCGGCTGGAATCGAAGAACGGATCGTTTTGCACAACTATGCCGTCAACGCCGGTTTTGACCAGCGCGGCAAAAGCCGCCTCTATCTCGGTGTCCGTTGAAGCTGACTGAACGACTACCTCGCGACTGAGAGTCTGGGCAGCCTGCTTAAGCTGGATCGACGGCTCGATCCCGAAACGTGGATTAAGCAGC
This sequence comes from Bradyrhizobium sp. 142, assembly GCF_023074015.1. Taxonomy (NCBI): domain Bacteria; kingdom Pseudomonadati; phylum Pseudomonadota; class Alphaproteobacteria; order Hyphomicrobiales; family Nitrobacteraceae; genus Bradyrhizobium; species Bradyrhizobium sp. 142. The sequence goes on along the minus strand of NZ_JADPKQ010000426.1, from coordinate 1,442 downwards.
AGCCCAAGGGTGCGCACCGACGGTACCATCGTGCAGAGAAGCTCCAGCCGTTTGCCGCCGAGATCTCCGGTAAAAAAGTTGACGCCCGTGGCCTTGCCCGGTCGATTCATGCTGTCGACCAGTCCCGTACTCACTGGATCCTGACCCACAATGAAAACAAGCGGAACTTTAAGGCCTGCCGCCTTCGCCGCCGGATCGCCAGTTGCAGCCATTAACGCCAGCGGTCGGCTGAGGAGGTCGGCGGCAAGAGATGGTAGCTGATTGTAGTCACCCTTTGCCCAACGATACTCAACCGCAACGCTGCGCCCCTCTACAAAACCCATCTCTTCGAGTCCGCGGCTAAAGGCATTGGTGTGACCGGTGGCTTCATCGGGCGAGCGCGAACTGAGGAACCCGACCACCGGCACCTGCTGCGCCCGCGCCGCGAGCGGCCACGCTGCTGCGCCACCGACAAGGCCAATAAACTGACGCCGCCGCATTCCAGTCCCCCGCGATCAGACTGCGGGCAGTGTAGCTATCCAAGAAGGGCAACGGGAAGCCGCCGAAGCCTGTCAAATTAAATATCTTTTGGGGGTTGCCGATTTCCGAGTTGGGTCAAACGCGTCATTTTGACCGTGCGCCGACGACTTCCGGTTTATCCCGATAAACAGACGTTTGCTGACCCGGGAGTTTGGCGTGCGACTATTTCAAAAGTCGCAAAAGAGCTTGACCGGCTTTTGAGTTCAATTCCTTGGCATCCAACGTCCCATCATGATCTGGATCTGCGGCACTGAAACGCTGCTCGACTACCGCGAGATACTCGTCCTTCGTGAGCGTTCCATCGTGGTCAGGATCGGCAGCGGCCAACTCCTTCTGGGTCAATCTGCGAGCCAATTCACGTTTGTCGAGAGTGCCATCGTGGTCGCGATCTAACTTGTCAAACAACACCGATGCGGCCTGTTTCGCTTCCGCGAGGTCGACCGTGCCATCGTTATCCGTGTCAAACATTCGAATCCAATTCGAACGGCGGGACTTCGCTAAGACCGGCGAGCCACCGGCCAGCGAAGCACCGGCAATAAATGCGAGAACTAAGGTGCGGCGCGATATCATGGGGTGACCTTTCCGGTTTCCGATTTGTACTACGCAACTCCGTCGGCGAATGCGAGTTCCCTGCCGGGCGGAGCTCTGAGCGATGGAAATCGCGGCCGCTCCTCATCGGCTACGTGAGCGATCCAGCGACACGAAGCCAAAGCGGCAGGTTCGCCGTGATGTCGCTTACGGGTCAACGCACAAAGTCGCTGCGCTCCAGCCCGCTGCGCGGGAGCATGAGCCGAGAGACCGGTAGCCAGTTGAGAAGATAGTGATAGCACTGGAGAGCCCCGCCCTGAGAATCGAGGTGTTTGCAACCCTCACTCAGGAAGGAACTCTCCATGAGCGATACCAACACAGTCAGTCCGCTGCGT
>NZ_JADPKQ010000463.1:0-2155 GCF_023074015.1 Bradyrhizobium sp. 142 | reverse complement strand
GGGACTGCCCCGGCTCTCATGACCTCAACTTCTCGAACCGCCCGGTGCGGACCCGCATGCCGGGTGGTGTGGCAGGGGAGCGACCCACAAGGTCGCCCCTTATGCCGATTTGTGGCTCGCTAAAGCACCCGCGCAGCCGCGCGCTTGACGGCTTCGAGGCGGCGAGCCTGGTTTTGCGCGCCGCGCTCCCTGAGCAAGGCCAGCACCTCGGCCGGCGCTGTCTCAGGCGAGCCTGAATTGAATGGCGGAGCCGGATTGTATTCGAGCTGAAGCTGGATCGCTTCCGCCGTGGTGCGGTCGATCAGGATCGATACCAGCGTCAGCGCGAAATCGATTCCTGCCGTGACGCCGCCGCCGGTGATGCGGTTGCGATCGATGCAGACGCGGGTCTTGGTCGGCGTCGCGCCGAATTGCCTGAGCATCTCCATCGCGCTCCAATGGGTCGCGGCGCGGTAGCCCTTCAACAGGCCCGCGGCGCCCAGCGCCAGCGATCCCGTGCAGACCGAGGTGACGTACTTGGCGCCTTCGGCCTGGCTGCGCAGGAAACCCAGCACCTCCTCGTCGTTGAGCAGGTCATTGGTGCCGCCGCCACCGGGCACGCAGATCACATCCAGCTGCGGGCAGTCGGCGAAGGTCGTGGTCGGCGTCAGCGTCAGCACGGAATCGCTCGGCACCGGCTCGATCCGCTTCCAGATCAGGTGCAGTTTTGCGCCGGGCACGGAAGAGAACACCTGCAACGGACCCGTGAAGTCGAGCTGGGTGACGCGCGGAAACACCAAAAGACCGATCTGGAGCGGTGACGACATCGAAAGATCCCTCAATTCTGAGCTTGACGCCGTCAGGGTGGCATGATGCCCTCCCGTCCAAAATGGCGTAATTCCCTCAATTTCGGACATGACCATGATAGGCATCCTGATCTTTCCGGATTTCCAGTTGCTCGATGCGGCCGGCCCGATCTCGGTGTTCGAGATTGCGGCGCGCTGCATCGGCAAGGCGCCTGCGATCCGCGTGCTGGCGGTGAACGCGGGACCGGTGCGCAGCTCGTCCGGCGTCGAGATGATGGCGCGCGATCTCAAGTCGGCGAATGCGATCACCACGCTGATCGTGGCGGGCGGCATGGGCGTCACGGACGCGGCGCGCTGCGAAGTCACGCGCGCCTTCGTGCAGCGGCTGGCACGCCGCGGCGTACGGGTCGCCAGCGTCTGTTCGGGAGCCTATGTGCTGGCCGAGGCTGGCCTGCTCGACGGCCGCCGCGCCACCACGCATTGGGGCCGCACGCGCGATTTCGTCGCGCGCTATCCAAAGGTGAAGTTCGAGCCGGACCAGATTTTCACCCGCGACGGCAATGTGTGGACGTCCGCGGGCATCACGGCCGGAATCGACCTCGCGCTCGCGATGGTCACGGAGGACCATGGTGAGGAGATCGCGCAGCAGACCGCGCGCCAGCTGGTGCTCTATCATCGCCGCAGCGGCGGCCAGTCGCAGTTCTCCTCGCTGCTGGAATTGAAGACGCCGAACGGGCGTTTCGGTGCGCTGCTGTCATGGGCGCGGGAAAATCTCGATGCGCCGCTGACCGTGGAAGATCTCGCCGATCGCGCCGGCATGAGCGCGCGGCATTTTGCCCGAGCTTTTGCCGCGGAAACCGGCACGACGCCGTCCAAGGCGATCGAGCGGCTGCGGATCGAGGTCGCGCGCGAGCGCGTGCAGTCGTCGCGCGAGGCGATCGAGCTCGTTGCCGAGGCGACCGGTTTCCGCGACCCCGAGCGAATGCGCCGCGCCTTCATCCGCGCCTTCGGCCAGCCACCGCAGGCGCTACGGCGCGCGGCGCGGGCGGGTTAGGGCGGACTCGTCAATTTCGAGAGGTCCGCTTTAGCGGGTAAAGCAGACTTGCACATCGAAGCCTGGCATTTCGCCTTCTGTGAAGGTTTTCGGATGCCGGCCCCATGACGGTGGCTCGGCGCACACCGGGCCCGGCGTCCGCAAACCTCCAAGGGAGATGCTATGGGGCGGCGGCGAGGATATTGCATCCATCGTTGCTGATGTGAACCGATGGAGCGCCCCATGCAGAAATTGAACGATCTGAGCCGATCCCCGAGCCCCCTCGACCCGGACGGCACGCTGATCGCCGTTATCGAACTGAGCCTGTCGAGCTGGC
>NZ_JADPKQ010000164.1:0-2183 GCF_023074015.1 Bradyrhizobium sp. 142 | reverse complement strand
GGCTGGGTAGGCCTCGTTATCCGGTTCTTGTCCATCGGGCCGCAGGTTTGCTCCACGCTTCCTTCAAACCCCATCTCGCGATGACGCCCTTGCGCTTCGCTAACCCTTCGCCGCCATCAGGCTGGGTAAAGGACTTCCACCTCCAAGCTGTCGAACATGCTCGGCACACCAACAAAAATGGCCGGGATCGCTCCCGGCCATTTTGCGTTTGTGGGTGTCGCCTCAGCGCGGCGGCGCGGTGCCGGGCGGGGGCGGCGGCAGCGAGGCCTGGCCACCGTTGAGCAGCGGCGTGATATTGCGGACGGTGACGCGCCGGTTGATCACGCTCGGCCCCTGCGTCTGCTCCTTTAGATACTGCTCGCCGTAGCCCTGCGACGTCAAGTTCTCCGCCGGCACGCCGAACTGCTGCGTCAGCAATTCGGCCGCGGATTGCGCACGGCGGTCCGACAATGACAGATTGTCGACCTCGTTGCCGACCGCGTCGGTGTGGCCCTCGATCAGGAACACGGCGCGCGGGTTGCGCTGGATCGCACGGTTGAGGCCGTCGGCGATCCCTTGCAACCGGGCCGCCTGGTCCGGCGGGATGGTCCACGATCCCGTTTCGAAGTTGATCGTGTTGACGTCGATGCTCGGCATCTGCATGCGAACATTGGGGCTGTAGCGGATCTCGTCGAGCGAGTAACGCCGATCGATCCGCTGCACCGGCGGTGCCTCCATGGTCTCATAGATCACGTCCGGCGATGCCTCCTGCGCATCGACGATGTAGCGATCGTAGGGAATGTTCACCACTGGCGGCGGCACGTCGACATAGAAGCCGCCGACCGACCGCGGATCGCGGTAGCTGTTGTCGATGATGATGAGCTCGCGCCCGCTCGGGTCCCTGCGGATTCGCCGCAGCAACGAACCGTCCGCGCCGACCACGGTGATCACCTGGCTGCCATCGGGACGCATCACGACGGTGCGGGTTTCGCCGCCGACAGTGTCGGTGCGGATATCGCGAGCGCCGTAGCGGAAGCGATAGAGATCGTTGCCGCGGACGTATGCCTGGCCGCCCGGATCGCGGATGATGATGCGATCCGGCTCGGTGTAGACGGTGCGGCCGCCTTCGACGACCTCGCGCCGCTGGTTGTGGAGGTCGGCGATGGTGGCGCCGATCACGGCGCCAGCCACCACGCCTGCACCGATTGCGAGCGGTGTCAGGTCACGCTGCGGCGGGCGCGGCGGAGGCGGCAGGGGCGTGGTGGTCGTGGGCGCGGCCCGGAAGGCCGGCGCAACCGTCGGCGGCGCGTATTGCGCCCTGTTCGGCGGTGGCGCTGCGGCTGGCGTACCTGGGACGACCGTCGGCGCCGCGGCGCCGGCGGGAGCTGCGGGCCTGGGCGGGAGGCCGCCGGCTTGGGGCGGCGCAGCCGGAGTTCCGGCAGCTGGCGCGCCAGCCGGAGGCGTTCCGCCCTGACGTCCGGGTGCCGGCGTCACGGCGCCGCCTGGAGTTGGCGTCGGGGCTGGAGTTGCGCCGGGAGCTGGCGTCGGTGCCGGACCCGGACGTCCGGACGGCGGGCTCGGGCTGCCGGCGCCTGGCGTCGGCGTGGTTGCGGGAGCGGGTGTGGCACCAGGAGCCGGTGATGGTGATCCTGCAGCCGGGGGGGTGCCGGGGCGAGGTGCGCCGGGGCGGCCAGCCGGCGGTGCGCCAGGTGTGCTGCCCGGAGCCGGCGTTGCGGTCGGCGCAGGTGTTGGCGTCGGTGCGGGTGTCGCCGTCGGAGCGGGAGTGGCTGCCGGCGCAGGCGAGCCGGGACGGGCCGCAGGCGCAGCGGGTGAAGGCGTCGCCGTGGGCGCAGGCGTAGGCCGCCCCGCCGGACCAGCTGCAGGAGGCGGCGGAGGCGGCGGAGACGGGCGTGCTCCGGGCGGGGCCGGAGGCGGCGGTGTCGGCGCGTGCTGCTGCGGAGCCGCCGCGGGAGGCGGTGCTGGCGGCGTCGGAGACGGACGCGCCGCGGGCGGCGCCGGAGGCGGAGCGTGCTGCTGCGGAGCCGCGGCCGGAGGCGGCGACGGCTGCTTCGGAGCGGCAGGAGGCGGGGGCGGCGGCGGAGGAGCCGGACGTGCCGCGGGCGGTGGCGGCGGGGGCGGAGCGGGTCGGGCCGCAGGCGGCGGCGGGGGTGGCGGCGGAGTTGGGCGCGAGGGCGCGGCAGCTG
>NZ_JADPKQ010000170.1:0-2197 GCF_023074015.1 Bradyrhizobium sp. 142 | reverse complement strand
CGCCGCTGCGCACCGAACGGCACATTCCAAACTCGATTGCGACGATGCGTCGACGGCTCGTTCTCGCCCTCGTCAGAAGTCTGTCGCGATGTCCATGTTGCGCAAGAGCGATCCTGCGTCCGCGATCGCGCAAAAATTTATGACGCAGTAAGACTAGTCCACTTGCCCGATAATCCGGCTGACATCCGTCCGAGGTTCCCTTCCGTCTTTTGTTTGCAGTCCAGCACTGTCACCGCAATCACGTCCGGCGATCACATTGGCTGAAAATGGCAACGTAGTCGGCATCCGTTTGGATTATGGACTACCGCCCTCGCCGAGCCCAGCCTATACAAAGCGTCAGTTGACTGCTTCTAGCGGCAGGAGAATTTCATGGTCAGTGAAAAAGGCCCGAACATAAAGAAGAAACAGAAGTGCAAAAATTGTGAAGGCAAAGGCTTGCTCAAGAAGGGCGACAAGGTGGTGAAGTGCCAGCGCTGCAAAGGCACGGGGGTGCGGTGACAGTGCATTCAATGACACTCGCCGCTTTCGCGGGATCGAAGACTCAATACGTGCACCTAATGGCTCAAGCCGCTTCGCGAGTTCGAGCGCACTGTCAACGCAATAAAAGCAAGAAATCGGCACCCGCCCCAAGTCGAACGCCGCCGGCTCTATCCTGTTTTCGCGTCTTATGGCCCATGCAATATGGACCGGGGTATTACGGTGACAGGTGCACTCAATGACTTTCGGCCTGCTTTTCGGGGTTCGAACGCTCAATAAGTGCACGGTCACCGTAATCACCCGATGCTGTTAAAAAAGTCTTTTAGAGATCGCCGGTGCGTTTTTCACCCGACGACGCGAGGGGCACATCGTTTCTCAGAAAAACGACCACATGGCTTCGTATCGAAGCTACAGAGCATTGCAGCGGCGGGGTCGTCTAAAAACCAACTTTTGCGAGATTTTCGGTGTCGTTCGATTTTCGACCTTTGCAACATATCTGCCAAGGGCCGGACCCACGCGTCAATTAATCGCCGGACTATTCGATAACCTCGTCTGCGCGGGCTAGGAGTGCCGGTGGCACTACGAGGCCAATTTCCTCCGCGGTCTTCACGTTGATAATCAGTTCGACCTTGGTCGGTTCTTGCACAGGCAGATCGGCAGGATTCTCGCCCTTCAGAATACGATCGACATAACTAGCCGAACGACGATGCATATCAGGAGAATTCGGTCCAAGTGAAATCAAGCCACCCTCGGCGACCTGGGAGCGGTTCCAAAAGATTGCTGGCAATTTGTATTTGATCGCCAATTGCACGATCTGCTTGCGATAGACGATGGAGAAGGTCGCGGCCGTGATGATTAGCCCGCCATTCGGCTTCTCGGCCAGTGACTGAATGCCGTGGTCGACGTCGTCGAAGCTGCGTACGGGAACCAAAATCGGCTCTACCGAAAGGGATCTTGCCGCTGCTTCAAACGATGTCCGGAAGCCTGTGAAGTTGTGATTGTTGGGATCACCGAGTAGCGCAATCCGCGTCAGTTTAGGCGCTATCTCCTTGAGTAATTCCAGCCATTTGCCACCGATATCGTACTCGAACGGCGTAAACCCGGTGATATTGCCCGATGGTCGCGAAAGACTTGCAACAAAACCACCAGCCACCGGATCCGTCACATTCAGGAACACAATCGGTATCTTGTCTGTCGCACCATGTAGGGCCACCGTGGCGACCGTGCCGCTTCCCATGATCACTGCGGGCGACAGTCTCACCAACTCCATGGCTGACGACCGAGCGCGGTCGCGGTCGCCGCCTCCCCAGCGATAATCGATCTGCAAGTTGGCGCCTTCACTCCAGCCTAAGGCTCGCAATCCTGACTTAAACGCCGCCAGATCGGTGGCCGATTGAGCGTCGCCCTCAACACTGCTGAACATAACGCCGATCCGCTGCATTCGATCGCGCTGCTGTGCGCGGGCCACCAGTGGCCAAATCAGCGATGATCCGCTGAGCAGTGTAATGAACTCGCGCCGTTTCATGCTGTCCCCCGTGGCACGAACATTCTTACAGTTCAAGGCGGCGTTAGATAGGGTGAAAGCCGTCTTTTTGTGAAGTCAGTTGCGCGCGAACGATGACCGTTAATGGGATGGTCCGGCCGTGCTCCTGCCCCGCCAGCAAGCGAAGCTGGCAAGGGGCGCCACAGACAAGGAGCACGCCATGTCTCAGACACCCAA
>NZ_JADPKQ010000508.1:0-2205 GCF_023074015.1 Bradyrhizobium sp. 142 | reverse complement strand
GCTGCAGCGTGTCAGCAGAATCCTTGAGGATAGGCGCATGCCTATCCGTATCGCTATCCTTACGACTATCCTTAGACATGGTGGGAGACCTCGTCATGATTCAGTTCACGAGATCTTCCTAATCGATCAGATCAGCCCTCAGCGCGTGGTCCCTGGATGACGCTCACGTACACTCGGCAGTGAAGCGAGATGGCAGGTCAACGGGGTGCCCGTTCCTCGTAGTTCAGTGCGGCGATGAACAAAATGGCCCCCATCAGCCCGACGAAATAAAACATGAAATCCAGCGATAGGACCCCGCCTACCTTGAATGCGGCGGTGATAGCTGCGGTGCCACCAGCAAACCCTATCAGGGCAGTGAGTATCTTCAGGTTCATCAAACTTATGGATGAGCCATCCAACAACAACGCCTAGCTAAGCTGCGACGAGTAGTCGGACCCATCCGTTATGCACACGGGAAAGGTGCCGGCAGCAAGAGCTTCAATCGGGATTTCACGGTGCATCGCCACCCTGTCGGCTCCGCGGCTTTGGTCTACGCTTGGCTGGCTCTCTTCACTCACCCCTTCACCCTCACGCACACGTGCACCCGCCCCCTGCCCCCAATCCCATTTTCCTGCTATCTCCTACCCCGCCGCTCCGGCCCAAACCAAAAACCCTCCATCCGATCAAGGGAGCAAGAAACATGCGATACCTCCACACCATGCTGCGCGTGCGCAATCTCGATGTTGCGATGAAGTTTTACCAGGATGCGCTGGGACTGAAGGAGGTGCGGCGGATCGAGAACGACAAAGGGCGCTTTACGCTGGTGTTCCTGTGCTCGTCCGACGACCTCGAGGCGCTGAAGAAGCAGCCGCAGACGCGCGGCGCGCCGCTGGTCGAGCTCACCTACAATTGGGACGAGGAGAAATACGGCGAGGACCGCTTCTTCGGCCATCTCGCCTACGAGGTCGACGACATCTACGCCACCTGCGACAAGCTGATGAAGGCCGGCGTCACCATCAACCGGCCGCCGCGCGACGGCAACATGGCCTTCGTCCGCTCGCCCGATCTGCACTCGATCGAGCTGCTGCAGAAGGGCGAGCCGAAGCCGCCGCAGGAGCCGTGGTCGTCGATGCCCAACACCGGCCACTGGTAGCGCGCGCTGCTGGAACAAGCCATCGCACCTCGCGTTCTCTTGCCAATGAGCGATTGGAGGAGGACGCGATGGGACGCGGCATTTTGTTGTGGCTATTGGGCGTGCCGATTCCGGTGATCATTCTGCTGTGGCTGTTCTTCGGCCATTGATCATCGATAAGCTTTGCATGAAAGCTCCGCCCATGGCGGAGCCTTTTTTGCATGATTGCCTCGCCGCAATCGACGTCGCTCCGCACGGCAAATTCCGCTATCACCCGCGCGTGACGGACTAGTAGCCCGGATGGAGCGCGTAGCGTGATCCGGGACCGCCGCAAGGTAAGGCCCAGAAGAGACGGGACCCATCTACGAAAGCGGAATCCGAAGACCCAAGCCCGGGTTCGGTCACGCCTCTGTCCTGGGTCACGTCGGCCGTCATTGGCGCACCGGCGTCGGTTAAAGGCTTGGGCGCATTTCAGCGCCCGTTGGCACGAGGCCGGTTTCCAGATAACGCCACAGCGCCACCATCAGCTTGCGTGCCAGCGCCACGATGGCGATCTTGCGGATGCGTCCCTTGGCCGTGCCGACCCGCTCGTGGAACCAGCGGCTCAGTTCGCTGTCAGGCTGATGTCTCAGCCACAGCCAGGCGAGCTCGATCGCGCTCGTTCGCGCGCGATGATTGCCGGCCTTGCTGATGCCTTGCTGCCGCCGGCTGGCGCCGCTGTCGTAGGGTGTGTCGGTCAGTCCGACACAGCTGCCGACCTGCCGTCGGTTCCTGAAGTCGCGATAAAACACCTCGTTGGCCAGAACCTGGGCGATCTGCGGTCCAATGGCTTGCAGCTGGGCAAGCTGAACGGCCTTCGCCTCCACCGAGCCCTTGGCCGGCGTGCTATGGGCGGCGATGTTCTCCGCTTCCAGCGTCTTAATCTGCTTGCAGACCAGCAGCAGCCGCTCATGCTCGCGACGAATTTCATCGCGTAGTCGCGGCGGCAGAGCGCGCCCGTCGCCGGTGCGCAGCTTGTCGAGATCCGACAGGAAGCTCGGCTTCAACGGCCTGGCGTCGCGGATACCCTGGCCATGCAGCAGTCCTTTGATCCG
>NZ_JADPKQ010000279.1:0-63760 GCF_023074015.1 Bradyrhizobium sp. 142 | reverse complement strand
ATCGTCGGTCCATTCCTTCGGAAGATACAACGCGCGATCGATGAACGCATGACCATGACGCGAAACGTAGGTAGCGAAGACGCCGATCTGGCAGTTCGTAATCTTCCCTGCCGAACCAGTGTATTGCCGTGCCACTCCGCATGACGCTTTGCCCTGCTTGAGAAAGCCGGTCTCGTCGATCACCAGCACCGCATCGTCATCCGCCAAGTGCTCGATGACATAGTCGCGCACGATATCGCGCAGGGCATCAGCGTCCCAATCCCCGCGACCCAGAATCGCCTGCTGCCGCCATGGGCCGGGATCGCCAGCCGCCTCCGCGCGCATCCAGCCGGTCTTGCGCTGCTCATCTCCGAGCAGACCTTCCAGGAACAGGCCTGCATTCGTCGCCACACGCTCTTGCGTGAACAACGGACGTATCCGTTTCTTGATCTCTCGAAGCGACGCCGCCCACAACGCAAGCGTCTCCTCAACCGACATTCGAATCATGGTTGCCCATGGATTCAGAAGTCTGCAAACAAAGCAACTGTAATGTTAGGCCGTAACTGTCACGCCCCGCGAAGGCGGGGCATCCAGTACCCCGCGACCCATCGGGTCAATCGCTACCGTCTCGGAATACTGGATCCTCCGCCTTCGCGGAGGATGACAGCATCCGAGGGGAGCAGCGCTACTGCTTCTCGATCTTCGCATTCGTGATCAGCTTCTCCCACAGCACGAGCTGCTCACCCACGAACGTGCCGAGCTGCTCCGGCGTGCCGGAGAAGGCGTCCATGCCGAGCGTCGCGAGCTGGGCCTTGATCTCCGGCTTCTCGACGATCTTCCTGATCTCCGCGTTGAGCCGCGTCACGATCTCTTTCGGCATGCCTGCGGGGCCGAAATAGCCCTGCCATGACGAAATGTCGAAGTCCGGCACGCCGGCCTCCTGCATCGAGGGCAGGTTCGGCACCAGCGGCGAGCGGTCCTTGGTGGTGACCGCGAGCGCGCGCAGCGCGTTGCCGTTGACGTGCGGCAGGCCGGTCAGGATGTCGACGAACATCATCGAGACGCGGCCGCCCATGACATCGTTGAGTGCCGGCGGCGAGCTCTTGTAGGGCACGTGCAACAGGTCGAGCCCGGCATTGTGCGCAAAGGTCGCACCCGACACGATCGCCGATGACGAGCCCGAGGCGTAGCTCAGCTTGCCCGGATTGGCCTTGCCATAGGCGATGAGCTCGCCGACCGTTTTTGCCGGCACATCCGGATGGACGACCAGCATGAACGGCAGGTCGCCGGTGCGCGCGATCGGGGTGAAGTCCTTGACGGGATCGTAGGTCAGGCTCTTGAGCAGATAGGGATTGGCCGAATGCGTGGTGTTGGTCGTCACCAGCAGCGTGTAGCCGTCGGGTGCGGTGCGCGCGACAAAGGTCGCCGCGATCATGCCGTTGGCGCCCGCCTTGTTCTCGATCACGATGCCGACGCCGAGCGCCTGCGACAAATGATGCGAGATCAGCCGCGTCGTGGTGTCGGTGCCGCTGCCGGCCGCGAACGGCAACACCAGCGTGATGTTGCGGCTGGGATAATTGTCGGCCTGGGCAGTGGATGCGGCGGCGAGACACAGCACGGCCGCGCCGGCGGCGCACAGGTTACGGATCAGCGCTGAAAGCATGTTGGAACGTTCCCTCGTTTTTGGTTGGCAGGGAACCTAGCGTCTCCTCGTTGAAATCGGAAGAAGTGAGTTTGTCTCGTGCCCCGGGCGCAGTGCAGCGCGCCGCCCTCCGCGGCGTGATGCGCTGCTGAACCGGGGCCCAGCGGCGGCAGACTGGGTCCCGGCTCTGCGATGCAGCGCTTAAGCGCTGCATCTTGTCCGGGACACGAGAGCGCAGCGTCCGCTGTGCGGAATTACTTCACTGCCGAACCCTGCCGTGACGCGATCACGACGCCGGCGAGGACCAGCGCGTAGCCGATGAGGTGAAACGGCTGCAGCTTTTCGCCGAGCAGCAGGATCGCCATAGCCGAGCCGAACACCGGCACCAGATGGAAGAACGCCGCGGCCCGGTTCGGTCCGATCAACGCCACGCCGCGGTTGAAGAAGAGATAGGCGAGCGTCGACGGGAAAATCAGGATGTAGCCCAGCGTCGCCAGCGTCACCGTATCGAATTGCATGACGCGGCCGCTCCAGGCCTCCCAGATCGCCGTGGGCAGCAGCATCGTTGCGCCGCAGCAGGTGGTGAACGACAGAAAGGAGAGCTGGTGGATCTTCGGCCGGCGCGGGATGAAAGCGGAGTAGATCCCGAACGCCACCAGCGACGAGGCGAACATGATATCGCCCCGGTTGAACCTGATGCTCGCGAGCGCCGCGAGATCGCCGCGCAGGATGATGATCAGCACGCCTGCAAGCGAGATCGCGATCCCGGCGAGCTGCGCAGCCGTCAGCCGTACGCCGAACAGCACCAGCGACCACAGCGCCACGAACAACGGCCCGGCCGACTGGATCAGCAGCGCGTTCAGCGCTTCCGTATATTGCATCGCCCAATAGGAGATCGCGTTGTTGAAGGCAAAGCCCACCAGCGACAGGAACAGCATCAGCAGCAGGCTTTTGCGTATGCTCGGCCAGTCGCGCTTCAGGTGCGGCCAGGCGAACGGCAACAGGATCAGGAACACGCCGTACCAGCGGATCGTCGTCACCGTCAGCGGCGGCACATGCGCGCCGACATGGCGCGCGAGCACGATGTTGCCGGCCCAGAACAGCGAGCTCAGGCTCAGCAACAAATAGGGCTGGTTATTGAGCCAACCGGCCGGATTCGAGGCGGTTGGCGCGGGCGAGGCAATCGTCATCGGCGTTCGACACAAGCTTGCGCCGGATTACCATGATGACACAAGCCACGCGGTCGCAATGCTACAATGCGCGCATGATCGAAGGAGGCGTCATTGCCGGTTAATATGTTGAACATCGAGGGCCTGGAGCAGCTCGACCGGCATGCGCCGGTCGTGATGCTGAACCTGATGCGCTTCCACGAGCGTTCGCGCGACGGCGACGGGTCCGGATGGGACGCCTATTTGCGCTACAGCGCGATCACCGTGCCGATGATCAAGGGACGCGGCGGCACGCTGCTGTGGACCGGCGAGGCCAAAGCGATCGCGCTTGGCACACATGACGGCAACCAATGGGATTTCGTCGCGCTGGTCTATTACCCATCCGTCGCGGCCTTCCTCGACATGATGATGTCAGAGGCTTACGAAAACGAAGCCGACCCGCACCGCCGCAATGCGTGCGCCGAGCACGTGATCATCGCGACGAGCGAAGCGTATAGCAAGTTCAGGACGAAGTAGCGCGCTCTTCTTTCTTTCTCCCACAAGGGGAGAAGGAGAAAGGGTCGCCGTCGCAACGGCGCTTACGTCTTGCGCTGCGTGTTCTCGCGCTCATTCAGTGCATCGATGGCAGCGCGGCACGCGGCCTGCAACACGCGGCAGACCTCCTCCGGCGACCGCCGCGGGCGCAGCGCCGCAAAGGTCGGATAGCTCGTCAGCACGAAGATCAAGTCGACCGCGTCCTGCAAGGCCGGCTTTGGCGCGCGCCTCTCCACGATACGCGTCACCAGCCCCATCAGCAGCTCGCGTCGCCGCTCGTTGCGTTCGACCAGTGCCTCGCCGAATTCGGGATCGGTCGCGATCGCCTGGTTGAGCCCGCCGACGGCGGGGTCGTGCCCCCAAAAGGTACAGAAGGTCTCGATCACGCGGTCGAGTGCGGCGCGCGGATCAGTCATCGCCATGACCTCGGCCAGTTCGAACAGCCCGCCTCGGTGTGCGATGTCGTCGAACACCGCCTCCAGCAATCCGCGCCGCGATCCGAACTGATTGTAGACGGTGAGCCGCGTCACGCCGGCCGCCTTTGCCACCACATCGAGGGAGAAGGTCGCGATGCCCGCGTCCTTCCGCAACAGCCTGGCGCCGGCAGCGATGATGCGTTCGCGCGTCTCCGCAGCCCCGGAGGCCCGGACCGAGCTCACATACCTGCGTTTCGGCATGGCCCTACCATTCTCTTGACGTATTGGCTATACATATAGTATATCTAATTTGGAAGCCGGTTTGGAGCATGCCATGCAGACTGCCCTCGTGATCGCCCTGTCGCTTCATGTGTTGTCGTCGGTGTTGTGGGCGGGATCAAGCTTTGCGCTGGCGCGGACCGGCGGAGCCGGCGGCGAGCAGCTCGTCTTTCCCCAACTCGGCGCGGCCACGATTGCGATCGTGACAGGCGCCTATCTCGGCCGTCTCGTCCACGCCGGCAGCTTCGGTCCGACCGAGCAGGTTCTTGCGCTTGGCGCGGTCTGCGCGTTGATCGCGGTCGGCGTTCAGGCGGCAATCGGCCCCCGCGCGGTCCTGACCTTGCGCCGTGGCACGAGCGAGGCGGCGGACGTGCATTCGCGCATCGCGAGCGCCCAGCGTGTGGCCGCGGCTCTGCTCGCCATTCTCTGCATGGGCGCGGCGCGCTACATCTAGGGTCAGGACCCATTCATAACAGGCGAGGGCGCAGTGCCACAACGCGCCAGAGACCGACCAGCAGTTTCCCAAGCAGAGCGTTGCAACGGCGTGGCATCCCGCCACTGAAGACAAGGAATACGATGTCCATGATGATTCTGTTGAACCTGCCAGTGCGCGATCTCGCCGCATCGACGGCATTCTATGTGTCGCTTGGCGGTACGGTGAACCCTCAGTTTTCCGGCGAGAATTCGACCTCGCTCATGTTCGCGGACACGATCGGCGTGATGCTGCTGACCCACGATCAGTATCGCGAATTCACCAAGCGCCCGATCGGTGACGCGCGACGCGACAGTCAGGTTTTGATCGCCCTTACCGTCGATGACCGCGACGCCGTCGATGCAACACTGGCTCGCGCGGTGGTGGCGGGCGGTCGCGCCGATCCCAACCCGGCACAGGATCTCGGCTTCATGTATAACCGCCACATTGAAGATCCAGATGGCTATGTTTGGGAAATCGTATGGATGAATCCAGCAGCGGTCGCTTGATCCGAGTCCGCGAAATCCGGCGCATCTGCGCAGTCGGAAGCAAAATACAAATTACTCATGGCGAAGTCTTCTCGTGCCGCCATGAACCAGTCCCAACACGTGCCCCAACCAAGGGCCCCAGGCCTAGCTCGCCTGCTTCCTCGACGCGGCGAACACGCCCGACAGCACCAGCGCGAAGCCGATGAAGTGGAAGGCCTGCGGGTGTTCGCCCAAAAAGGCCATCGCCATGATCGAGCCGAACACCGGCACGACGTGAAAGAACGGCGCGGCGCGGTTGGCGCCGATCAGGCGGACGCCGCGGTTGAAACAGAGATAGGCGAGCGTCGAGGGGAAGACGGCGACATAGAACAGGGTCAACAGGTTCGGCCCGTCGAGCTTCATCACCGGACGCGCGAACAATTCCCAGATCTCCAGCGGAATGAGACAGGCGGCGCCGCAGCCGAAGGTGAAGGCGAGGAACGACAGTCCATGCATGGCTGGCCGCTTCAGGGTCAACACCGAATAGAGCGCGAAGATCAAGAGCGCGAGGAGGAAGATCAGGTCGCCCTTGTTGAAGTCGATGTTCGACAGCGTGGTGAAATCGCCGTGCAGCAGGATGGTCAGCACGCCGCACATCGATAGCAGCACGCCGAAGGCCTGCGCCGCAGTGAGCCGGATATCGAGGATGACCAGCGACCACAGCGCCACCAGCAGTGGCGCGGCCGACTGGAGCAGCAGCGTGTTGAGCGCCTGGGTATGCTCGAGCGCCCAATATTGCAGGGTGTTGAAGGCGCCGATGCCGGTGATCGAGAGCGTGATCATCAAGCCGAGCTTTTGGCGGATCGCGGGCCAGTCCTGCGCGAGATGCTTCCAGGCGAACGGCAGCACCAGCAGGAAGGCGAACAACCAGCGCAGGAAGGAGAGCGTGACCGGCGGGATGTGACCGGCAGCGAGCCGCCCGACAATGGCATTGCCGGCCCAGCACAGCGCGGTGATGCTGAGCAGCAGATAAGGCTGGTTGGCGATCCAATTGTGGCCAGGCGTGGCGGCGCCTGTGCTCTGGTCGGTGGAGGACATTGTGATTGTTATGGCCCCGCGTCAAACGCCAAGGCCCCGGCCCGGCGGTGTCCGGGCCGGCTGGTCGCCCGGCCCCGCTCAAAGACACGGAAATCAAGGTTGCATCAATGGCGCGGACGCATCGCGACCATGCAGCGGCACAGATCGCTTCTCACGCTTTGGTCGTAGCTGTCGCGCCGCGTCGAAAGGTTTCGGGATTTTCGGGGGGGATATCAAAGGCTTGGAGTGCCCTCCGAGCCCGAAAAAAGTCCCGTTCTTGCTTGCCTAGAGAGGCTGCTTCCTTTATCCGGTTGGACCTGCCTTCCGTGCGAACGGCCTTGGGCCGGGAATTGGGCTGGGCGCATCTAAAATCTTCGAAGGATTACCCGCGAATGGCCAATGTTGTCGTCGTCGGCGCCCAGTGGGGCGACGAGGGAAAGGGCAAGATCGTCGACTGGTTGTCGGAGCAGGCGGACATCGTCGTCCGTTTCCAGGGCGGTCATAACGCCGGCCACACGCTGGTGATCAACGGCAAGACCTACAAGCTCGCATTGCTGCCCTCAGGCGTGCTGCGCGACCAGAAGCTGTCGGTGATCGGCAATGGCGTGGTGTTCGATCCCGCCGCCTTCCTCGACGAGGTCACCAAGCTGCGGTCGCAGGGCGTTGCGATCTCTCCGGACAATCTGCGGGTTGCCGAGAACGTCACCCTGATCCTGCCGCTGCACCGCGAGCTCGACGCCTTGCGGGAGTCCTCCAATGCGGCGACCGCGATCGGCACCACCCGCCGCGGCATCGGCCCTGCCTATGAGGACAAGGTCGGCCGCCGCGCCATTCGCCTGATGGACCTCGCCGATCTCGATACGCTGCCGCACAAGATCGACCGCCTGCTCGCCCATCACAATGCGCTGCGCCGCGGCCTCAATCTGCCGGAGTTCGACGGCAAGGACATCCTGAAGGAATTGACCGCGCTCGCGCCGCAGCTCTTGCCCTATGCCGAGACGGTGTGGCGGCTGCTCGACATCAAGCGGCGCGAAGGCAAGCGCATGCTGTTCGAGGGCGCGCAGGGCGCGCTGCTCGACGTCGACCACGGCACCTATCCTTACGTCACCTCGTCCAACACGGTGGCGGCGCAGGCCGCGACCGGCTCGGGCCTCGGCCCCGGCGCGGTCGGCTATGTGCTCGGCCTGTGCAAGGCCTATACGACCCGCGTCGGCCAGGGTCCGTTTCCGACTGAGCAGGACAATGAGATCGGCCGCAAGATCGGCGAGCGCGGCCGCGAGTTCGGCACCAATACCGGGCGGCCGCGCCGCTGTGGCTGGTTCGACGCCGTGCTGGTCCGCCAGGCGGTCCGCACCGGCGGCATCAACGGTTTGGCGCTGACCAAGCTCGACATCCTGGACGGCTTCGACTCGATCGAGGTCTGCACCGGCTACCGGCTCGACGGCAAGGAGATCGACCATTTCCCGGCCGGCGAGGGCGCGCAAGGCAGGGTCGAGCCGATCTACGAGACCATTGAGGGCTGGAAGGAGCCGACCGCCAATGCGCGGTCATGGGCCGACCTGCCGGCCCAGGCCATCAAATATGTCCGCCGGATCGAGGAATTGGTGGGATGCCCGGTCGCGCTGCTTTCCACCAGCCCCGAACGCGAGGATACTATTCTGGTGCAAAATCCGTTTGAGGCTTAACGATATCTTACCGGGACGTGCGCATAGTTGAGTTGAAATGGCTGATTACTATCCGCTGATCGCCCGTGCTATTGCCGCCCTGGATCCCAACGCTCCCGGCGAAAGCCGTCGCGCGCTCTATGAACGGGCGCGCACGGCGCTGATCGCGCAGCTTCGCAGCGTGCAGCCGCCACTTTCTGAATCCGAGATCACCCGCGAACGGCTGTCGCTCGAGGAGGCCGTTCGCAAGGTCGAATCCGAGGCCGCCCAGCGCGCCCGCGAGGCCTCGCGCCCGGGCGGCGGCGCCCGCAGCGGCAGCGGCGACGCCTTCCGCAGGGCCAGCGCCCGTGCCGCCGAGGGCAATCCGCCTGCTGCGGCCCAGCAGGGCGCGCCACCGCGCGCCCGTCCGGCTCCTCCGCCGCCGCGTGCGGACCGCCCGTCCTTCGGCAGTGACGACCAGATCGATCGCGATGCCCAGCGTCCACCGCGGGCCCCGCGTTTCGATGCGCCGCGCCAGCCGAGTCCGCCCGCTCCACCGCCGCTGCCCGAGCCGCCGCCAGCCGGACGCACTGGCGCCCGTCGTCCGCCGGATGGCGGACCGCCGCTGCCACAGGCCCCCGGCGTGCGCGGCTTCCGCGACATCACCGCGGACGCCAACGACCTCGGCGGCGCCGCCGCGCAGGCCAGCCGCGCCGCGCGCCGCACCTATGCCAACGTGCCCTCGCCCTCGCCGGAATTCGACCGGCTCGAGCCGAGCCTGGAAAACCGCGTCGGCGAGGGGGATTCGCCCTATTCCTATGACGAGTCGATCGAGGAGGCCGAGCGCTATGCGCCGCAGGCGCCGCGCCCGCGCATAGCGCCCGACCGCGACGTCAAGAAGCGCGCCCGTTCCCGCTCGATCTTCCCGTTCAAGAGCGCGATCGCCGTCGGCATCGTGCTGATCCTGGTTGGCGCCGGCATTCTCTGGGGCAAACAGCTGGTCCAGACTGCGAGCGGCCTGTTCAAGTCCTCGCCGACCCAGGTGGTGGAAGCCCCGAAGGATGCCTCGCAGCCGCAGAGCAAGCCCAAGATTCCGGATCGCGTCGGCCAGCCCTCGGCCAGTGACCAGCCGGTCGCGCCGGTGGCGCAGAAGGTCGTTCTCTATGACGAAGATCCGTCCGATCCGAAGGGCAAGCAATATGTCGGCTCGGTGGTGTGGCGGCTCGAGCCGATCAAGGCCTCGGGCAACCAGAAGGCCGACGTCGCCGTGCGCGCCGACATCGAAATCCCCGACCGCAAGTTCAAGATGACGATGTCGTTCCGCCGTAATACCG
The DNA here is from genome assembly GCF_023074015.1 of Bradyrhizobium sp. 142. NCBI lineage: Bacteria > Pseudomonadati > Pseudomonadota > Alphaproteobacteria > Hyphomicrobiales > Nitrobacteraceae > Bradyrhizobium > Bradyrhizobium sp. 142. Next base: position 54,748 of record NZ_JADPKQ010000279.1, on the reverse strand, counting down.
ACTCGTCGCTGCCAGCGAGCCATACCGCGGAATTGACCTTCATCCTGCCGCAGGATTTTCCCGGCGGCAGCGTCTCCAATGTGCCCGGCATCCTGATGAAGTCGAACGAGCAGGCGCGCGGAACGCCGCTCGCGGGGCTCGCGGTCAAGGTCACCGACGGCTTCTTCCTGGTCGGCCTCTCCAATGTCGACGCCGATCGCGCCCGCAACGTCCAGCTCCTGAAGGAGCGCTCGTGGTTCGATGTGCCGCTGGTCTACGCCAACCAGCGCCGCGCCATCATCGCCATCGAAAAGGGTGCCCCCGGCGAACGCGCGTTCAACGACGCATTCACGCAGTGGGGCGATTGAGGCACTCACCTTTCCTTGCGGAGAGGTGAGGCAAGCTCTCAGCTCGCATCGACCCAGTCGAGATATGTCGACCTATTGCGCGGCGGCTTCCCGCTTGCGCGAGGCGGCGTGCTCGCGACTCATCACGGCGCGGCAGCCGGGGCTGACATGCGCCTTGTTCCGCACCATGCAGGCGGTGATGCGCGAGATATCGGGGATTTCGCTCGAGCAGAGCCGCATCGCATCGCCCGAGCACATCTGCTGCGCTTCGGATGAGAAGGCGAGGCCCGGCGAGGTCTGGAATGCGACGGCGCTGGTGGCGAAGGCGAAGAGCGTGGCGATGGTCTGATAGCGTGTCATGCGGAATGCATCCCCAAGTTATGTGGGCTTGAGCCACTTGATTTTGGGGCGCCGCACGCAGCTTGCTTTGCCGCATGTCGCAGCCATCACGCAGGGAACCCAATCCCGCATGTGGTTGCTCGATCTCTCGTGATGTTCGAATCGAAGGTGCTGCGCCGCCCGGGCGAAGTATGCGCCATTGTCACGAGGCTGCAATGGGACGCGCAAAGGAATTCGCAATTGTTGCAGCTTCGTCACGTCGAAGCGGCGCGCTGCGTCAGACCGACGATGCGCTCGCTTGTTCCGTGTCGGGATCTCCCAGTGCGGCGGCGTGTTCTTCGACGGCGGTGATGCCCTTTGCCGTGAGCTCGAACAGATCGCCGTCCTTCACCACATAGCCGCCGGCGATCAGCTCGCCGATCTTGCCGTGGCGGTCGTCGGCAAAGGCAACGGACTGGCTGATGTCCCTCAGGATCGTGAGCTGTTCGTCGCGCAGCATGTCTGACATCTCAAGATCTCCAAGGGTTTGTCAGATCTCCGGGGCTTGATGCTTACATGCCGTGGCTCTCGAACACCTTGCTGCAAGACCTCGACAGCTTGCCGCGGTGGGCTTGCAGGCAGCTCTGCACCGCATTGTCGTTGCCGAGCTCCTTGCGGCATAGCCGCGAGGCATCGCGCGAGCAGGCCTGCTGTTCCTGCGGCGTACCACCACGACCTTGCGCGAGAGCAGGCGGGCCCGACAGGCCGCCCAGGGCCGTCAGCGTGATCGTCGTCAGAAGGAACAGCTTGCGGAACATCGGTCGCTCCAAATCGGACAGGTCAATTTCAGGTGCTTGTTTGAACTCGTCGCCTTGGCACTTGTTCCGGAGAGTGGGCGCCCCGCTATTCAAGGTTCCCGCGCCACTGCTATAACGACGGCGAAGGATGAGGATGCTCGATGAAACGCTATTTCGTGTTTGCGCTCCTGGGCCCGTTCGTGGGCGGGTTCCTGCTGCTGCTGACGACGACCTATCAGTCCGGCTACTGGACCCAGACCAGTCTCGGCGAGGTCGGCAAGCTGTTCGCAGTGTTTTTCAAGACCCTGCAATACAGCTATCTGTTCGGCTTCTTGCCTTCGCTGATGATCGGCGCGGTCGACGACATCCTGGTCCACGTCAGGCGGATCGGCCCGGTGCTGCGGATGCTGCTGGTCGGCGTGTTCGCCTTCATCCTGGCGTCGCTGACTTACAGTTCGCGCGGCCCGGACTCGGGCGCGGTGCAGTTCATCCTGTACGGCCTCGTCGGTTTCGTGCCGGCGGTGGCGTCATCCTGGCTCGTGCACAAATACGTCCCGGAGCCGCAGCCCGCGGCAGCATCGACCTGAGGGCGCGACCTTCGACCGCGCCGCCGCAACCTCCGCCGCGCTGGCGCGTTCCCTACAGGCCATGACCATGTCCGACGACGACATTCTTGCTCCGCGCCGACCCCGTTCAGGGGGCCGCTCGCGCGCGACCTCTTCTAGCGCCGAGGCGCAGGGGCCGATCATCGACCAGGAAGGCCGCGAGATCCGTCCTGAAACGCTGGAGCAGGGGTTTCGCGAATTTCGCGTCGAGTTCGGGCAAGGTAGTCCGTTCGGCAATCTGACGCGGGAGCAGCGGATCGCACGGATCGAGGCTATCGCAAAGCTGCTCGACGTCGCCTTCGTCCTGCCCGGTACCAATATCCGCTACGGCATCGACGGCCTGATCGGGCTGATCCCGGTGGTCGGCGATATCATCACCACCGCGATCTCGCTGTGGCTGGTGCGCGAGGCCCGCACGCTGGGTGCGCCCTGGTACCTCACCGCGCGCATGCTCGGCAATGTCGCGGTCGACGGTGTGGTCGGCATGGTCCCGTTCGCGGGCGATGCCTTCGACGTCATGTTCCGCGCCAACATGCGCAACGTCCGCCTGCTTCGGCGCTGGCTCGACAAGCAGCCGCGCATTTAGCGCAAGGAATCTTAATTAAATCGATCGAGCATCAGGCTCGGTGCACCTCTCCCGCTTGCGGGAGAGGTCGACGCGCGCGGTAGCGCGCTTGCGCGCGGCGGGTGAGGGCTTTCGCCTCTTGGGGGTTCTTGATCGCGGAAACACCCTCACCCCAGCCCTCTCCCGCAAGCGGGAGAGGGAGAACTAAAAAACGCAAAGAGCGCGATGGCCTTATTTTTGGCCATCGCGCTTCAGCGCACATCGAAAGGCTTGCGGAAAAGCTTACGCCGCGTCGGCGTCGGCGTTGGCTTCTGCCGGCTTGCGGTGACGGGGCAGCGGGAAAGCTTCGCTCTCGTAGAGCGAGCGGATGCCGTTCTGGTCGAAGCGCGCTTCCTCGACCTGCAGATAGGCGCCGTTCAACGAATCCGTCGGCAACTGCTCCATCGCGAACTGGACGGCTTCGGCCGCGGTGCCGAACCGCCGATAGGTGAAGCCCGCGCGCTTCTTCTTGCGGATCGCGGCGGGAAACAGTTCGGCGGAGGTGTTGAAGTTGAACGGACGCAGTGGACGCATGGTCAAAGACCTCGTGATCTTCTCTGGGGCTTTAAGCGCGTGGGGTTTGAGAGGGCAGAGGCCACAATCGAGTGGGCCCGCCGCACATGTCATTTTCGTTCTCTAATATAGGCTGTTTTGACAAAATTGCGACCCCTGCGATGAGAGATGATGAATCCGCGCATGGCAGCCCCGCATCTGCAATAAGCAACGCAATTCCAATGACTTGTATGGTTTACAGCTTGCCAAGCAGCAGCAGGACGAGCAGCACCACGAGCACGACGCCGCCGATCCCCATGCCGGAATGGCCCATCCCATAGCCGTAGCCGCCGATGCGGCCCGACAGGCCGCCGACCAGATAAATGATCACCAGGATGATCAGGACGGTCCCGAGGGTCATGGCATCCTCCCTGGCGGCCGCCGAATTGCGAGGGTAGGGCGCACCGCCAGAAGAGAAAAGCACATCGCGCCGCCGGGTTCCATGACGGAACCATGCGGCTGGCAGGGTTTTATTTCGGCTCGAGCTTCAGCGCCGCCGAATTGATGCAGTAGCGCAGACCGGTCGGCCCGGGGCCGTCGGCGAAGACATGGCCGAGATGGCCGCTGCACTTGGCGCAGAGCACCTCGGTGCGGATCATGCCGTGGCTGACATCCCGCTCCTCGTCGACATGGCTCTCGACCGCAGGCGCGGTGAAACTCGGCCAGCCGCAGCCGGAATCGAACTTGGCGTCGGACTCGAACAGCACATTGCCGCAGCCGGCGCAGACGTAGGTGCCGGCGCGGTGGTCGTGCTCATATTCGCCCGAGAAGGGACGCTCGGTCGCCTTTTGCCGCAGCACGGCGTACTGCATCGGCGACAAGTCCTGCCGCCATTGCTCTTCGCTCTTGATGATCTTCTCGTCCGTGGTTTTGGTCTTGGTGTCGGGCATGGGTCTCCCGTCTGTTGGTGACCTTGCGATCAGTTGGTGGCTTTGCTGGCGCTCACCAGCGTCGGCTTCTCGATGTAGTTATCCGCGAACAGCTTTTTCAGGTTCTCGACCTTCGGGATATCGTTGTAGGCGATATAGGGCTGGCTCGGGTGCAGCGTCAGATAGTCCTGATGATAGGCCTCCGCCGGATAGAACGCCTCGAGCGCGCCGACCTTGGTCACGATCGGCTTGTTGAAGACCTTGGCGCCGTTGAGCTGGGCGATATAGGCCTCCGCGACCTTCTTCTGCTCGTCGGAGGTGGTGAAGATCGCCGAGCGATACTGCGTGCCGGTGTCGGGGCCCTGGCGGTTGAGCTGGGTCGGATCGTGCGCCACCGAGAAGTAGATCTGGAGGATTTTGCCGTAGGAGATCTTCTTCGGATCGTATTTGATCTCGACCGATTCCGCGTGGCCCGTCGTGCCGGACGAGACGCTGCGGTAGTCCGCGGTCGCCTTGGTGCCGCCGGCATAGCCGGAGACCGCATTGACGACGCCTGCGGTGTGCTGGAACACGCCCTGCACGCCCCAGAAGCAGCCGCCGGCGATCACGGCAGTCTGGATCCCGCTCGCCGGCGCCGCATCCACGGCGGGGGCAGGGATCACGACCGCATCCTCCGCGGCCCGTGACGGCACGGCAAAGGCCACCGTCAAAGCGGTGGTGGCAGCGAGCAGGGTCAGGAGGGCGGGTCGGCGCATGGCGGATCCTCTTTCCGGAATGTGACAGTCTAGGGCGGTTGCGGCCAGGCGAACAGCCTGCCCGGCGAGCGTTTTTCGTTCCCCTGAGATACGCCAGTTGCAGGCGGTCGTTACGCCGCCACGGACACGAGTCCGTGAAACACGCGGGAGCCCGGGCTACGACGTCGCCACGCCTCGCCGACTACACCACAATGCTCAGCCGCTTCGCCGCGCGCGTGATGCCCGTGTACAGCCACCGCGCCCGGCTCTCCCCAAACGCAAAGCTCTCGTCGAACAGCACCACGTCGTCCCACTGCGAGCCCTGCGATTTGTGCACGGTCAGCACGTAGCCGTAGTCGAACTCGTCATAGGGTTTGCGCTGCTCCCAGGCGATCTGCTCGACGCCGCCTTCGAAGCAATCGGCGCGCACCGAGACCTTGGTCACCTTGTGGCCAAGATCCTCGTCCGGCGACAGCCGCATGCTGAGGATGCGCGATTTCGAGCGCGAGGTGTTGCGCGACTTCACGCGCCACAGGCCGCCGTTGAACAGGCCCTTCTTGCGGTTGTTGCGCAGGCACACCAGCTTGTCGCCGGCGACCGGGAAGATGTCCTCGATGTTCTGCCGCTGCCGCACCCGCATATTGTACGCGCGTCGCGTGTTGTTGCGGCCGACCAGGACCTGATCGGCGGCCATGACGCGGTCGGGATCGAGCTCCTTGCGCGACACCACCTCGCTCTTGCCGTAACGGCCGATGTCGAGCTCGCGGCCTTCGCGGACGTCCATCGACATCCGCACGATCGGATCGTCCTGGGCCTGGCGATGCACTTCCGTGAGCATCGCGTCGGGCTCGGTGTTGGTGAAGAAGCCTCCGCCCTGGATCGGCGGCAGCTGTGCGGGGTCGCCGAGCACCAGCAGCGGGCAGTCGAACGACATCAGATCGCGCCCAAGCTCCGCATCGACCATCGAGCACTCGTCGATCACGATCAGCTTGGCCTTGGAGGCCGGCGCGTCGTCCCAGAGCTCGAAGCTCGGCTGCTCCTCGCCGGATTCGCGGGCGCGATAGATCAGCGAATGGATGGTGGAGGCGCCGTCGCAACCCTTGTTGCGCATCACCAGCGCCGCCTTGCCGGTGAAGGCTGCGAACTTCACCTCGCCGTCGACGCTGTCGGCAATGTGCCGCGCCAGCGTGGTCTTGCCGGTTCCGGCATAGCCGAACAGGCGGAACACCGGCGGTGCACCGTTGCGTCCGGGTTTGGCCTTGAGCCAGTCGCCGACGGCTTTGAGGGCGGCATCCTGATGCGGGGTGAAAGTCGGCATGTCTGTCTTGAGGAAGGGCGAAATCGAAGCGATTCGCCACGCCCCAAACTAACCATTCGTCCCGCCGGTTCAAGCGCAGCACAATCGCATTCAAGCCCCTTTCTCTGCGGCCTATCCTTCGAGACGCCCGCCTTTGGCGGGCCCTCAGGATGAGGACAGAGTGCGCGGCTGCAATTCCACAGGCAAAGATGCCGCTTAGCCTCATCCTGAGGAGACCGCAAAGCGGTCGTCTCGAAGGACGAGGCGCTCGCTCAGGCCCCGCCATGATTTGCGATAGCCCTGCATGCAAGCGGCCGAGACTGACCTATTGCCAGCCGGGAACGCCGCGCATGTCGGGCAGATGGTGGGCAATGCCCTTGTGGCAGTCGATGCAGGTCTTCTCGCCCGTGAACAGGAAGCGCTGGTGCGCCACCGAGGCCCGCGGCGACTGCTTTGTGATATCCATGGAATCGGCGCTGTGGCAGTTGCGGCATTCCAGCGAATCATTGGCCTTGAAGCGCGCCCATTCGTGCGCCGCGAGCTCGAGCCGGTGATCAAGGAATTTCTCGCGGGTGTCGATCGTGCCGAACAGCTTGCCCCAGACCTCCTTGGAGGCCTGCATCTTGCGCGCGATCTTGTCGGTCCAGTTGTGCGGCACGTGGCAATCCGGACAGGTGGCGCGCACGCCGGAACGGTTGGAGAAGTGGATGGTCGACTTCAGCTCGGCGTAGACGTTATCCTTCATCTCGTGGCAGCCGGTGCAGAATTTTTCGGTGTTGGTCAATTCCAGCGCGGTGTTGAAGCCGCCCCAGAAGATCACGCCGGCTGCAAAGCCCGCCAGCACCAGCACGCCGAGCCCGAACACCGAGCTCGGCCGGATCAGCACCAGCCAGAGCTCGCGCGCAAAATCCCAGCCTCGCGCGATGAATCCGCGCTTCGCCTTCAGCTTGTCATGGGGCTCGTCAGCGGTCGTCGTCATCGGCGGCCACCGGGGCTTGCGCGCGAGAGCAGCGTGTCGATGTCGGTGAAGTCGTTGCTGACCGGCGGCGTGGCGGTGTTCTGCGGCACATGGCACTCCGTGCAGAAGAAGCGCCGCGGCGAGATCGAGCCCAGGAACTGTCCGTCGCGATCCATGAAATGCGTGATCGAGACCATCGGCGCCTGCGATTCCGCGATGCGCGCCCGCGCATGGCAGGACAGGCACTTGTTGCCGTTGAGATCGACCTGGTAGCCGTCGATGCTGTGCGGGATCACCGGCGGCTGCTCCGGATAGTTGCGCACCTCCCGCTCGGAGGTGTTGCGATTCGGCAGCATCGGCGGCGCCGGCCCCTCCTCATTGAGCGGGGCCGGGCCGCGCAGGCCCGATGTAACAGTCTGCGCGGTCAGGGAGCTCGCGCCGGCGGCGATCGCGAAGGCGAGCAGGGCGATTGCGGATCGTTTCATCATGACAGGCCCACCCGCTCGATGCGCACGGCGCATTTCTTGAAATCGGTCTGAAGCGAGATCGGATCGGTGGCGTCCAGCGTCACCTTGTTGATCAGCTTGGATTCGTCGAACCAGGGCACGAACACCAGCCCGCGCGGCGGCCGGTCGCGGCCGCGCGTCTCGACGCGGGCCCGGATGAAGCCGCGGCGCGACGTCACCTTCACCTCGTCGCCGCGGCGTAGCTTCATGTCCTGCGCGTCGTCGGGGTGCATGAAGCAGACGGCTTCGGGAAACGCCTTGTAGAGTTCGGGCACGCGGCGCGTCATGGTCCCGGAATGCCAGTGCTCCAGCACGCGGCCGGTCGAGAGCCAGTATGGATATTCGTTGTCGGGCGATTCCGCCGGCGGTTCATAGGGAAGCGCGAAGATGCGCGCCTTGCCGTCGGGATGGCCGTAGAACTGCACTTCAGTGCCCTGCTTGACGTAGGGATCGCTGCCCTCGCGGAAACGCCACTTCGTCTCCTGGCCGTTGACGACGGGCCAGCGCAGTCCGCGCTCGCGGTGATAGGTGTCGAACGGCGCAAGGTCGTGGCCATGACCGCGGCCGAACGTGGCATATTCCTCGAACAGGCCCTTGTGCACGTAGAAGCCGAATGCCCTGGATTCGTCGTTGAGATAACCCGGCTCGATGTCGGAGACCGGAAATTTGTCGACCTGGCCGTTCCTGTAGAGCACGTCGAATAGCGTCTTGCCGCGAACTTGCGGCATCTTGCCGATCAGCTCCTCGGGCCAGACTTCCTCGATCTCAAAGCGCTTCGAGAATTCCATGAGCTGCCAGAGATCAGACTTGGCCTCGCCCGGCGCAGCGACGAGCTGATGCCAGAACTGCGTCCGCCGCTCGGCATTGCCATAGGCGCCTTCCTTCTCCACCCACATCGCGGTCGGCAGGATCAAATCGGCGGCGAGCGCGGTCACCGACGGATAGGCATCCGAGACCACGATGAAATTGTCAGGATTGCGGAAGCCCGGGTAGGTCTCCTCGCTGGCGTTGGCACCGGCCTGCAAATTGTTGTTGACCTGGACCCAATAGGCGTTGATCAGGCCGTCCTTCAGCATCCGGCTTTGCAGCACGGCATGAGCGCCGGGCTTGTCGGGGATGGTGCCCTCGGGAAGCTTCCAGATGTGCTCGGCATGCTCGCGATGCGCCTTGTTGGTCACGACCATGTCGGCCGGCAGGCGGTGCGAGAAGGTGCCGACCTCGCGCGCGGTGCCGCAGGCCGAGGGCTGGCCGGTCAGCGAGAACGGGCTGTTGCCAGGCGAGGAGATTTTACCGGTCAAAAGGTGGATGTTGTAGATGAGGTTGTTGCACCAGACGCCGCGGGTGTGCTGGTTGAAGCCCATGGTCCAGAACGAGACCACCTTGGTCTTCGGATCGGCATAGAGCTCGGCGAGCGCCTCCAGCCGGTTCAGCGGCACGCCGGACATCTCGGCCGCCTTCTCCAGCGTGTACTCCGAGACGAACTTGACGAACTCGTCGTAGCTCATGTCGGTGGAATCGTTGGCCTTCGCCGCGCCCGTCGCCTTCTTCTGCAGCGGGTGGTCCGGCCGCAGGCCATAGCCGATGTCGGTCTGGCCGCGCTTGAACACGGTGTGCGCGGCGACGAAGTCCTTGTTGACGCGGCCGGTCTTGATGATGTGGTTGGCGATGGCGTTGAGCAGGTAGAGGTCGGTCTGCGGCTTGAACACCATGCCAATGTCGGCAAGGTCGAACGAGCGGTGCTCGAAGGTCGAGAGCACGGCGACGCGGACATGCGGTGCGGAGAGCCGGCGGTCGGTCAGCCGCGACCACAGGATGGGATGCATCTCCGCCATGTTGGAGCCCCACAGCACGAAGGCATCGGCCGCTTCGATGTCGTCATAGCAACCGGGCGGCTCGTCGATGCCGAAGGTGCGCATCATGCCGGCGACCGCGGACGCCATGCAGTGCCGCGCATTGGGGTCGATGTTATTGGTGCGGAAGCCGGCCTTGAACAGTTTTGAGGCGGCATAGCCTTCCCAGATCGTCCACTGGCCGGAGCCGAACATGGCGACGCCGTTGGGGCCGCGCTTCTTGATCGCCTCCTTCCACTTCACCTCCATGATGTCGAAGGCTTCCGTCCACGACACCGGCGTGAACTCGCCGTTCTTGTCGTACTTGCCGCCGCTCTTGCGCAGCATCGGCTGAGTCAGGCGGTCATGGCCGTACATGATCTTGGAGAGGAAATAGCCCTTGACGCAGTTGAGGCCGCGATTGACCTCGGCCTTGATGTCGCCGTGGGTTGCGACCACGCGATTGTCCTTGGTCGCGACCATCACCGAACAGCCGGTGCCGCAGAAGCGGCAGGCGGCCTTGTCCCATTTCAGTTCGGATGTCCCGCGCTCGGCGACGAGATTGGCGGCAAGCGCCGGCGCCGGGAGCCCAGCGGCGGCAGCCGCGATCGCGGCGGCCTCGAGCTTCAGGATCTGGCGGCGGTCGAGTTTTGGCGATGTCATGACGGCTCTCCCGGCCTTAAGCCGTTTCGATGGCGTGAAAGACCAGCACTGCGGAATAGACGTAGCCCAGCGATTGGATGGTGTTGAGCAGGGTGCCGAGGCTGCCGGCGTCCGGCGCTTCGGTCACGACGACGAGCTTTCCGCGTGGATCGCGGCCGTGGATTTCGCAGCCGGCAAGCGCGACGATCTCGGCTTCGACCTCGGCGAGGCGCTCGGGACGCGCCTGCACGATCATGCTGGCGATCTCGCAGCCCGGCGGCGGAACGATGCGCTCGGCGCTAAGCACACGGCCGGTGATCAATGCGCGGCGATTGAGTGTGGCTTTGTTGAGTAAGCCTTGGGCCATGATGCCTGTCCTTCGCTGTTCGGAGATCAATGCGAGGGAGGCGGGCCGGGCGGGCCCGCGACCATCTGGTAGACCCAGACGGCAAGGCCGTAGGAGCCGACCGTTCCGACCGCGAGGACGGGCATCACGACCGCGGTCAGGAACAGAAACGCAAAAATCTCCATGCGCTTACGGCGCACGCGCCCATGCGTGTCGTCAGGCACCGACATATTCGGTCTCGCTGAAATGTTTGGGAATCGATTTGGAATCGAGACGGCATCCGGGCCGCTGCCTTGATGCACCATAGAAAGCTGGCGGCCGACCGCGTTGATTTGGATCAAGTGGTCGACTTGCGATGATGGTTGCCGCGAGGAGTACAAGTACAATTTTAGATTGTGCCCGCGCGGGGGCGATGCGAGAGTTGGATATCGAACGGGGGAATGCAGATTGTGAAGGGGATGGGGCTCACGGCCATCGATCTCGGGCTTCGCGGCGGAGCGAGCGGCGTGTTCCTGATGATCATTCTCGTGGCGCTGCTGCGCCGTGTGACCAGCCAGCAGGCTTTGCTGGGCATGGCCATGTCTGCTGGCGGCGTGTTCTACGCCATCGCGACCGCGCCGTTCTTTCCAAAATCCTCATGGTGGTGGGTGCTGCCGATCCTGTCAGCGCAATCCGCCGTCTTCTGGGTGTGGGCGCGCGCGGCGTTCGACGACGATTTCGTACTCAGGCGATGGCACGGCGCCCTGTGGCTGAGCATCGTGGCCTTCGGGTTTGCGATCACGCTGGGCTGGGCGCACTGGCCTGCTTTGGCCGGGGCCGGCGGTCGAGTCCTGGCGATGGTCGCCCTGGCGCTGGCTCTCGCGGCCGCGGTGCAGACGGTCAAGACCTGGCGTGCCGATCTGGTCGCGGCGTCGCCGGCTGCGGCTGGCGATGCTTGCGATCAATGTTGGGCTCATCGCGGTCGTCGCTGGTGCCGGCTTCGCCGCAATTCCCGTCGCGGTCCCGGGCGCGCCTGGCAGTCTCCCGACCGCGCTTGGCCTGTTCGTGGTGGCCATGCTCGCCGGACTGGGTGCTTTCGCCACGCAGCCGGCCGTGCCCGTCGACGCCACGGCGGCAATCGCATCCAGCGAACGCGCGCGGTGCCGCTCGTGCTCCCACGGGACGGGTCGTCGTCGATCCGATCCTGCTGCGGCGTCTCGACCATCTGATGACCGTGGGGCGAACCTACCGCCAGGAAGGTCTTGCGATCGGGACGTTGGCGGCCCGGCTCGACGTTCCCGAACGTCGGCTGCGCCAGGCGATCAACGAAGGGCTGGGCTATCGCAACTTCAATGCGTTCCTGAATCACTACCGCATCGACGATGCCAAGCTGGCGCTGTCCGACGTGGCGCAAAGGGAGGTCCCGGTGCTGACCATCGCCATGGATGCCGGCTTCCAGTCGATCGGGCCTTTCAATCGGGCCTTCAAGGCCGAGACCGGCGTAACCCCGACCGAATTTCGGCGCGAGGCCTTGAACCGGCCCGACATGGCTGAAATCAGCCAACCGCACCGAGAAATCGGTTAGCCGATTTCTGGATCGGGCGAGAGGGCCAATCCCCGATTGGGCAGACTGTCCGGCAGAAACCCTGTCCAGCCGGAACGAGTCCATCCATGCCCCATTCGACCGCTGCCGCCGCTCCTTCTCAACGGCTCCACGCTCTCGATGCGCTCAGGGGTGGCGCCCTGCTGCTTGGCATCGTCCTGCACGCGACATTGTCATTTGTGCCCGCCTCGGCGCAGTTCTGGTTCGTCCGGGACACCCATCCAAGCCTGCTCCTGGGCCTGCTGTCCTTCACCATCCACGTCTTCCGGATGACGACCTTCTTCCTGATGGCCGGCTTCTTCGCCCGCATGAGCTTTCATCGCCGCGGCACCCAGGACTTCGTCCGGGACAGGCTGCAGAGGATCGGACTGCCGCTCGTGATCGGCTGGCCGATCATATTCACGCCGATCAGCCTGATGGTGATCTGGGCAGCCTATTTGCCGAATGGCGGGCCGATCCATGGCGTGCGCAATTGGCCGCCGGTGCTGCCGAATTTTCCCCTGACCCATCTCTGGTTTCTCTATGTGTTGCTGGAGCTCTATGTCGCCATGCTGCTGCTGCGCGGCGCGATCGTCTGGTTTGATGCGTCCGGCACCTGGCGGGCGGTCCTCGATCGTCTCTTCGCGGGGATCATGCGTAATCCGCTGGCGCCTCTGGTTCTGGCGATCCCGATCGGCATCGCTTTCAGCCTCGACCAACGATGGGTCAACGCGATGGGCGTGAGGACGCCGGATCAGTCGCTCGTCACCAACGCGCAGGCCTGGATCGGTTTCGGCACCGCATTCGGCGTCGGTTGGCTCCTGCATCGGAAGGTCGATCTGCTGCGCCTCCTCGAGCGACGCTGGCTCCCGCACCTCCTGCTTGCGGTCGTCCTGATCCTGATCAGCTTCGTGCTATCAGGTGTGATGTTGTCCGCACCGGCCGCGCCAAAACTGCCGTTCAGCTTCGCCACACTCAAGCATGTCTCGGTGGTTCTGTATGCATCGGCGATATGGATTTCGACCTTCGCGGTCATCGGCCTCGCGCTCCGCTTCGTGTCCGGCTTCAGCCCGACCTGCCGCTATCTCGCCGATGCGTCCTACTGGCTCTATCTGATCCACATGCCGGTCGTGATGGCGCTCCAGGTCGCGGTGTCGCAGCTTGACTGGTCCTGGCCGATCAACTTCGCAACCATTCTCGTGGTTGCGCTTCCTCCGATGCTGGCGAGCTATCACCTGCTGGTGCGCTTCACCGTTGTCGGCGCGGTGCTGAACGGCCGCCGCGCGCCACGCGAAGCGGTGCCCGCCGCCGAGGTCGCAGGCCCCGTTGCGTCATAGCGCCAGATGCACAGCGTCCTCCCGCGCGATTGAATTGCGCTTCCGTAGACAGCGCCGCCTCACCCACCAAGATGAGCGCAAGAAAAATAATGCGGGAGAGGCGTCATGGAGTTCGGCATTTTCTACGAGCTGCAACTGCCACGGCCCTGGATGGCCGGAGACGAGCTCAGGCTCTACCGGAACGCGCTCTCGCAGCTCGAATTCGCCGACAAGCTCGGTTACGATCACGCCTGGTCGTCGAGCATCATTTCCTCGAGGAATATTCGCACTCGCCCTCGCCGGAATCCTTCCTCGCCGCCGCCAGCCAGCGCACGAAAAACATCCGGCTCGGCCACGGCATTCTCCAACTCACCACCAACCATCCGGCGCGCGCGTTGCACAGCGATCTCCAAGAGGAGCCTGATGAGCGGCAAGACCAACTCCCGGCGTTCAGCGACAGCTACGGCAAGCTCGCAATCACCGTCGCGCCGGCGAAAGCGGCGGCGGGGAAGGGCATGTACGCATGGAATGGGAGATGTTGACTTCGGGAGCTGAAGCAGAAACTGCGCTTTGGTTCTTGCCGGATATCGGTCACATCGCCTGCTCCTACTCACGCGCTGTCGAAGAAGCTCGATTCAGTCATGCTGCTGACGCAATCTCCATCTTAGTCGGCGAAAACTAGAACATTGTGCGGGGACTTCCCCGGTTCCCACAGGTTCCGTCGCAAGGCTTGCGGCATCAGGAACCGAACGATCGAAAGAAATCCAATCAAGGACTTAGAATGCTGTTCCGATCGAGCGCCGCAATTTGCGGCGCCGTGCTTGCGCTTGCCATGTCTGTTACCGTTGCTCGAAGTGAAATCGTTGCGATTCACTCAAGCGCCGTCGTCAATGCCGCTTCTGGGGATGCGATAGTTGGCGCAGCATCCATGTACAATCCGTTCCGGCCCGGATGGCGAGAGGGCGGCTCGAACACAGCCTCAGGTGAGCACTATGATCCCTCTGTCTGGGCGGCTGCCATCAGGACAAGCTTGCGCCAGAAATTTGGTGGGGTCCAATTTGGCGCCAGGCCGAAATATGCCCTCGTCGAGGCTGTCGGCAAGAAGGTCATCGTCAAGATCAATGACGTCGGGCCCCTGACGCCTGGTCGCATCATTGACCTCAATGAGCGGACGATGCGCCATTTCGATCCAAGCCTGCAGCTCGGAGTGATTAAGGAGGTAACAGTCAAGCCGCTTTTAGGGGACTATTGGATTCCCGGACCGGTCGGCTGAACATCGCAGGCGTATGAGCCTGGCCGCATGTCCCATCGTGGCCCGCCGCTCCAGTTTGCGCCGGGCAGCAAAGGAGCGTACCGGAAGAGATTGCCTTAGGGTAATCTGACGTTGAGCCATTGGAGACGTCTGCCGCTTGCGCTAACGTCATTTGCATGACACGCGGGGCGTTTCGCGAAACGCATCAGCGTCATCCATTCACGATTGATGCCGTCGTTGTGCTGCCCGATCATCTTCACACGGTGTGGACGCTGCCGGAAGGGGACGCAGACTTTGCAACCCGCTAGCGATTGATTAAATCGGCATTTTTCCCGCGGCATCGCGCGCGGTGAGCGGATATCCTCAAGCCGAGCCGCAAAGGGCGAACGTGGCATCTGGCAGCGCCGTTATTGGGAGCACACCATTCGGGACGAAGGCGATTTCGTTCGGCACGTCGACTACGTTCATATCAATCCCGTCAAGCATGGGCTCGTACCACGGGTGCGCGACTGGGCATTGTCCTCATTTCATCGCCATGTGAGACTCGGAAATTACCCCCTCGATTGGGCGGGCGACCATTCCGAGAACACCCGCGAATATGGTGAGAGACGATGATGGGTATCGCTTCGCTCGACCCATCCTACGCTAATACCCACACATGATCCTCACCGCCGTGCTAGCTTGGCGGAACTCGCCTCGACGGCGCCGCAAGCTGCGCCATCAGATTCGGCGAGCGTTTCGGTAATTGCACGTAAACTCGACGTCGACAGGGGGAACGCCATGAAGTCGATAGGAAGAGTATCAGCCGCCGCATTCGCACTCAGCTTGATCTGCGGCCTGTCCAATGCTCAGCAGAGTCCCAGGCGGGTTGGCATTTTGATAAATGGCGGTGATACGCCTTTATTCAATTCGATAAAGAAGAGCCTTTTGAGTGACTTTGCAGGAGTCGGATATGTTGAAGGGCGCGACATTGTTATCGAGCCGCGATTTGCCGAATTGAAGCTTGAGCGTCTTCCGGGGCTCGCCTTGGAGCTGACAGACTCGAAGGTGGACCTGATCCTGGCGCTCGGTGGGCCGGCAGCAGTTGCGGCCCAGAAAGCCACGTCGACGATCCCCGTGATCTTTTCGATCGTGACCGATCCAGTTGCCTTGAAGCTTGTTGCGTCGATGGACAGGCCGGGAAGCAATATCACCGGCATCACCAGTCTCGATCCCCAGCAAGCCACCAAGCAATTCGAAATTCTGAAAGAGACGTTTCCGGGAATCCAGCGCATCGCGATCCTGAGCGACCAGACCATTCCCGGCGCCGATGAGCGCGGGTTCGCACCCATCGATCGCGCCAACGATGCCGCAGCGCGAGCCCTGGGTCTGGAACCTCAAATAGTAAAGATCAAGAGCGCGGCCGATCTGGATGCGGCTTTTGCGGCAATTGCGACGGAGCGCGCCGAGGCCTTGCTGGTCCTGGAAGTGCCGGTGGCACTGGCGGCCCGGAAGCAGATTGGCGAACTCGCGATCAAAAACCGCCTGCCGGCAATGTTTCCAGGCGGCACCGCGGATGCGGCCGGTTTGATAACCTACGGTACTAGCGTCGCCGATAGCTGGCGGAAATTTGCCGTCTTTGCGGACAGGATTTTCAAGGGAACGAAACCGGCGGACTTGCCGGTGGACGTCATCACAAGACGAGAATTGATATTCAATCTTCAGACGGCCCAGGCGATCGGCGTCACCATTCCGCCCGAGATTTTGAAGCGGGCAGACCGCCCCGCGCAGTAATCCATTTGCGTTATTGGTCGGTGCCATGCCGACCCCGTTCCGTGATGTAAGCCGTGCGCTGCACGAGCGGCGGAGGGGTGGTATGATCGCGAGTCTTCACGTTCGTAACCAGCGATCCCCCGGAGCGCTCATGGCAAAACACCGGATCTATACGACGAGCTTCGCAAGCGTTTATCCGCTTTACGTTGCGAAGGCCGAGAAGAAAGGACACACCAAGGCCGAGGTCGATCAGGTCATCTCCTGGTTGACAGGCTATTGTCAGAAAGAGCTGGAAGCCGAACTGGAAAAACGGACGGACTTTGAAACCTTCTTTGCGAAGGCTCCGAAAATCAATCCGTCGCGAGCCCTGATCACAGGCGTGGTTTGTGGCGTCCGCGTGGAGGACATCAAAGAACCAACGATGCGGGAGATCCGCTATCTGGACAAGCTGATCGATGAGCTGGCCAAGGGCAAAGCAATGGATAAGATCTTGCGAAAGAGTGAGTCCTGACCCAGCCACCCGCCAGCCCCTTCGGCTCGGCGACCTTGCGCAGTGCCGAGACACCCGTCTTCCGCCGCATGGACATTGCTGGTAACTTTCATCAAAAGGCGGCAGGGAGAGAAAACGATGCGCCCTCGCGGGATGCCCGCAAATCCGGCGGCTTGCGATATCGCGCCCGCGGTGCTCGCCATCGGCCGGCCGGATTTCCCCAATGTCCTGATCGACACGCTGCGCGGCCAAGCCGGGGTTGGCCATTGCATGGTGTTCGCGCTGAGCCGCACGGGCGCGGCGCACTGCCTGCTTGATGCCGGCAACATCCCGATCGGCGGCGATCTCGGTGCCGCCTATGCCGGGCAGTTCCACGAAGCCGATCCGAACCGCGATGCATTGTTCGAAGGCGAGGGGGCTGCGCCGATCGTGCTGCCCACCTTCGCGCCGCGTATGTACGGCGCGCGCTACCGCAAGATGTTCTTCATCGATTCCGGCATCGTCGACAAATGCGCGACTGCGATCTGGGTCGACGACACCTGCTTCTACGTCAATTTCTATCGCATCGCCGCCCAGGGCCGCTTCACCGATGCCCAGCGCGCGCGGCTTTGGGCCATCGCACCGGCGATCAGTGCGAGCGTGGCACGCCACTTCCAGCAAGGTTCGATCGCGACGACGGACCAGACTCTCGCCGCGCTGTTCGCCACGTCCGCGCCGCTGGCCGATCTCACGCCACGTGAACAGGAGGTCTGCCGCCGCATTCTCTCAGGCTTCAGCTCCGAGGCGATCTCCCGCGCGCTCGGTATCAGCCTCCATTCGACGCTGACCTATCGCAAGCGCGCCTATCAGCGGCTCGGCATCTCCTCGCAGAGCGAACTGTTTGCGATCGTGCTGCGCCTGCTCGCGGGACCTGGCCACCTTAACTGAGGTGTACTCTAAGCCCGCGATCTCTGCTTCCGAGACCAAAGTGGACACACGGCCCGCGCTCCGGGACCGTCGCGTTGTGACCCATTGCGGAAATCTCGATGTCTGGTACCGTCAGCGATCCGCGTTCACTGACCTAGCTTTTTGATGCAAATCGGTTGGCCATTAGATACAGGGGTGCAAGCCCAACCCGGACCGAAGCCGTTATTCGGCTTAGAAGTCGGAAACCAATAGAAGCTGAAAGCAATAAGGCAAAGCAGAACGACGACGAATAGAATACCCATCACATCGCCGCGCTTCAGATACGGCAGGGGCCAACTCATGACAGTGTGTCAGCCCGAGTTTTGGTCGCGGCAGAAGGATCGGGAAACTCCATGGGATAGCAATAGCCCCGAAGAGCGGAAAATATTCTACGCGCATTATGCATTGCCCCCTCGCTCCGTCCTGCTTATAGCACGCAATCTGGGACGCCACGATGACAACCTATAGGCGAAGCGCTCATTCACGTCGCTCAATCGCTTAACTCAAATCGTGCTGATTACCAGCAACAGTCGCCTATTGGCCCTTCAGCGAAGTAGCGGCGCCTCTCGTTGAGGTTCGCTCAGTGAGGCACGGCGGACGAGATCTGCTCAGGTTGAGTTCTTCGCATTTCGCCGCCGTTGACGAAAGGGCGGAGCGTCTCCGCTCCGCCCGAACAACAGTTCGGCGTTAACCACAGCTAACGGTTTCAGTCTGAGCAACATCGCTTCGAAGTTTCTTAAATTTTGCTGGGTACCTCTCTTGGGCATGGTGACCTGGGGAAAGATATGAGTAAGCCGGCCAAGCGTGGAAAGGCAGAGACGCTCGCACTGCCAATGGTCGCGAGAGTTGCAATTGGCGCCGTAGCCGTCGCCGTAGTGGGGTACAGTTTGCTGTCTCGCCCGGCGAGCGTGCAACCGATACGGAAGCCGTCCGCGCCCCAAGCCCAGGCGTCGTCAACTCCGGTTTATGTGGCAACTCCGGTTCATGCATCAGCGCCAGTTCCGATTCCGGCCGCGGCGCCTCTGGTCGAACCGCCAAAAGCCGCTGATGGTCCCGGAGCATTCGTCCGGCAGGTGATTGACTACGCCAGCCGCCAGACGCCGGGCACCGTGATCATCGATACCGGAAACACATTCCTTTATTTCGTTCTGAACGACAGGCAAGCGATGCGCTACGGTATCGGTGTCGGCCGCGAAGGTTTCACATGGTCCGGTGAGCAGGCCGTGGCCCGTAAAGCAGAATGGCCGGATTGGCATCCGCCTGCGGAGATGGTCTCGCGTCAGCCTTATCTGCCGCGGTTCATGGCGGGCGGTCCCGGCAACCCGCTCGGCGCCCGGGCGATGTATCTAGGCGAGACGGAATATCGAATTCACGGCACCAACAATCCCGATACGATCGGGAAGCGGGTCTCGTCCGGCTGTATCCGGCTGACCAATGACGACGTCGTGGACCTTTATGAGCGGGTGAAAATCGGAGCGAAGGTGATCGTGCTTCCGGCAACCGCTGCCCGTCGACCCTCTCCCGGAGCGCCGACCGACGCCGCTTTCCGATTGCCGGACCCGGCATCGCCGTCGAAGCGGCCCTCGGCGGCCAACGCACAGATGCCGTCATCCGGACCGAAGATCGCCGAGGCCCAGTAACTCAGTCCTCCGTCCTCGGTCTGCGCCCCAATTCCATCGGTCCCTATCGCTAGGGACAGACGCCGGCAGCGGAGTTCGCTAGTCTGTCCTGAAGCACACGAATCCAGGGGAGGCCGCCTTGAGCACTGCGCCGCGCATCGACATCGATCCGGCCTCGTTCTGGGCCGATCCCTACCCGATGCTCGCTCGAATGCGCAAGGAAGCGCCGATCGCTTTCGTGCCGCAGCTCGGCTCGACGCTGCTCACCTGCCGCGACGACATCTCGATCTCCGAGAAGCAGATCGACGTGTTCTCCTCGCACCAGCCTGCCGGCCTGATGAACCGGCTGATGGGCCACAACATGATGCGCAAGGACGGCGAAGCGCATCAGGTCGAGCGGCGCGCGATGTTTCCAACGGTGTCGCCGAAGACGGTGAAGGCGCACTGGACTGCGCTGTTCCAGGCTCATGCCGATCGCATCATCGACGCGATCGAGCCGGGACGGGTCGATTTCATGCGCGACTTCGCGCTGCCGTTCTCCGGCGAATGCCTGAAGTCGATCACCGGCCTCACCAACATCGGCTTTGGGGACATGGATGCGTGGTCGCAAGGCATGATCGAGGGCATCGCCAATTACACCGGCGATCCCGTGGTCGAGGCGCGATGCCATGCGG
Source organism: Bradyrhizobium sp. 142 (assembly GCF_023074015.1). Lineage (NCBI taxonomy): Bacteria > Pseudomonadati > Pseudomonadota > Alphaproteobacteria > Hyphomicrobiales > Nitrobacteraceae > Bradyrhizobium > Bradyrhizobium sp. 142. The sequence goes on along the minus strand of NZ_JADPKQ010000279.1, from coordinate 34,756 downwards.
CGACGTCGGGCATCGATGCGGCGATCGACGACATGCTGCCGGTGATCAGCAAGCATCCCGACCAGAGCATCCTCGGCGTGCTCGTTGCCTCCGGCATGCCAACGGAAAGCGTGCGCGCCAACGTCAAGCTTGCGATCTCCGGCGGCCAGAACGAGCCGCGCAAGGCCATCGCCGGCACAATGTGGGCGCTGCTGAGCCACCCCGATCAGCTCGATCTCGTGCGCAAAGGCGAGGTGTCCTGGCTCCAGGCGTTCGAGGAATATGCCCGCTGGATCTCGCCGATCGGCATGTCGCCGCGGCGGATCGCAAAACCGTGGAGCATTCGTGACGTGTCGTTCGAAACCGACGAGCGCGTATTCCTGATGTTCGGCTCGGCCAATCGCGACGAGAAGCATTTTGAGCGCGCCGATCAGTTCGACGTGCGGCGCGATACCTCAAAGAGCGTCGCCTTTGGTGCCGGCCCGCATTTCTGCGCCGGCGCCTGGGCTTCGCGCGCCATGATCGCGGACGTCGCACTGCCGACCGTGTTTGCACGCGCAAAACAACTCGAACTCGCAGATGACGAGCCCGTGCGGATCGGCGGCTGGGCCTTCCGCGGCCTACTCAATCTGCCGGTTCGCTGGCACTGAAGCGGAGTAAGTCTTGGTTCAATCGATATGAGCCCAGAACTCGGATCACATCTCCCGTAGGGAGAGGTCGGGTCGCATCGAAGATGCGATCCGGGTGAGGGGTTGAGGTCTCACTGGGTGCCGCGGCCCCTCACCCGGATTGCACCGGACGATGCTTCGCATCGCCCGGTGCAATCCGACCTCTCCCCGCTGGGGAGAGGTGAACCTCGCACGGCCGTCCGAATTTGACTTCATCAGCGCTAGTTCGTTCACGCTGCCGCGATTTGTCGCGGCTTCACATTCGCGTGCAGAAAAATTCCATCCTTATTCACTCCGCCGATTGAAAGATTAATCATGCGCGCCGGGCGCGCGGCAGTGCGCGCATCGCTATTTTCCGGGGCGTCTCGACACCTCCGATAACCCGCACCATCATTCCCCAACGCGAATGAAGGGCGGCCGCGCGCGGCCGGGAGTGTTGAATGCAGCGTCGAGACTTCCTCAAATTATCCGCTGGAACGGCAGCCGCAGCTGCGTTTGCCGCGCGCGCCAACGCGCAGGGCGCAGTGAAGGAAATTCGTGTCGGCTATCAGAAGAACGGCGTGCTGGTCATCACGCGCCAGCAAGCCGCCTTGGAAAAACATTTCACCCCGCAGGGCGTCGAGGTGAAATGGGTCGAGTTCTCGTCGGGCCCGCCGATGATGGAGGCGATGAATGTCGGCGGCGTCGATTACGGCGCGGTCGGCGATTCACCGCCGGTGTTCGCCCAGGCCGCGGGCGCCGCGATCGTCTACGCCGCCGGCCAGCCCATCACCAACGGCTCGGGCATCCTGGTGCCGAAGGATTCGCCGATCCGCGTCATCACTGAACTGAAGGGCAAGCGCGTCGGCTTCACCAAGGGTTCCAGCGCCCATAACATTGTGGTGCAGGCGCTGGAGAAAGCCGGGCTGACCTATGCTGACATCACTCCGGTCTATCTGACGCCGCCGGACGCCGGCCCTGCCTTCGCCAATGGCAGCATCGAGGCCTGGGCGATCTGGGATCCGTATTTTGCGATCGGCGAGACCAAGCAAAACGGCCGCATCCTGATCAGTTCGCGCGAGATCACCAAGACCAACTCCTTCTACATCGCCAACCGCGAATTCGCCAAAAACCACGGCGCCATCCTGCAACAGATCGTCGACGTCACCACCGCGACCGCCAAATGGGCCGAGCAGCATCGCGACGAGGTTGCGAACTCGCTGGCCGCTGTGACCGGCATTCCGCTCGATATCCAGACCATCGCCGCCAACCGCTCGAACTTCGCGGTCGGCCCCGTCACCGACGACATCATCGCGACCCAGCAGGGCGTCGCCGATCGCTTCCACAAGCTCGGCCTGATCCCGAAGCCGATCGTCATTCGCGACATCGTCTGGCGCAGCACGGCGACCTGATCGTGCCGACCCGTCTTCCCATTCATAAGGGTCTGAACATGAGGCGTATCATTCAGCGTCTGATCGCGGCGATCGTGCTGTCGATCGGCATCGTCGCCGCCGCGGTCGGCACGTCCTACGGCCAGGACAAGGTCGTTCGCATCGGCTACCAGAAATACGGCAAGCTGGTGCTGCTCAAGAGCAAGGGCACGTTGGAGCCGAAGCTCGCAGCCGACGGCTACAAGGTGGTGTGGACCGAATTCCCCTCCGGTCCGCCGCTGCTCGAGGCGCTCAATGTCGGCGCCATCGATTTCGGCAATACCGGCGAAGCGCCGCCGATCTTCGCGCAGGCCGCCGGCGCGCCGATCCAGTATGTCGCCTATGAGCCACCGGCGCCGAAGGGCGAGGCGATCCTGGTGCCCAAAGACAGCCCACTGAAATCGGTCGCCGATCTCAGGGGCAAGAAGGTCGCGCTGAACAAGGGCTCAAACGTTCACTATCTCCTGGTCAAGGCGCTGGAGAAGGCGGGCGTCAAATACGCCGAGATCGAGCCGGTATTCCTAGCTCCGGCCGATGCGCGCGCCGCCTTCGAGCGCGGCGCGGTCGATGCTTGGGTGATCTGGGATCCGTTCCAGGCCGCCGCGGAAGCGGCCACCGGCGCCCGCACGCTCACCGACGGCACCAACCTTGTCTCGAACTACCAATTCTATTTCTCCTCGAAGAAATTCCTCGAAGCCAATCCTAAGATCGTCCATGCCGTGCTCGCCGAACTCGGCGCAGTCGACGGTTGGGCGAAGGGCGACATCCATGCGGTGGCCGAGCAATTGGCGCCGGCGATCGGCCTGTCGGTCCCGGTGGTCGAGGTGGCGCTGAAGCGGCAGGCCTACGGCATCAAGCCGATCACCGACGCCGTGATCGCCGATCAGCAGCAGGTTGCGGACGCGTTCTTGGCGCTGGGCCTGATCCCCAAAGCAATCAAGATTTCCGACGTGGCGCGGAGGCCAGGATCATGAGCAGGACCATCAGCAATCAAGCTAACGCCAACATTCTGTGGTTCCTGCCGACCCACGGTGACGGACGCTATCTCGGCACCGGCATCGGCGGCCGTGAGGTCAACTTCAACTATCTGCGCCAGATCGCACAGGCCGCCGATCAGCTCGGCTATTACGGCGTGCTGCTGCCGACGGGGCGATCTTGCGAGGATTCCTGGATCGTCGCCTCCAGCGTCGCGCCGTTCACCGAACGGCTTCGCTATCTCGTGGCGGTCAGGCCCGGCCTGCAATCCCCAAGCGTTGCTGCGCGTATGACCGCGACGCTCGACCGGATCACAGGAGGCCGGCTCCTCGTCAACGTCGTCACCGGCGGCGATCCCGTCGAGAACAAGGGCGACGGCATTTTCCTTGGCCATGACGAGCGCTACGAGGTCACCCGCGAATTCCTCAACGTCTATAGCGATCTGCTCGTGGGCAAGACTGTGAATGTTGAGGGCAAGCACATCCGCATCGAGGACGGCAAGCTGCTGTTTCACCCCGTCCAGTCGCCGCGCCCGCCGCTCTATTTCGGCGGCTCGTCGGATGCCGGCATCGATGTCGCGGTCGACGCCGTCGATAAATATCTCACCTGGGGCGAGCCGCCGGCTTTAGTTGCCGAAAAGATCGCGAAGGTGAGAGAGGTCGCCAGCGCGCGCGGTCGCAAGCTTTCCTTCGGCATCCGGCTTCATGTGATTGTCCGCGAGACCAATGAAGCGGCCTGGCAGGCCGCGGGCGAGCTGATCAAGCATGTCAGCGACGAGACCATAGCGAGCGCGCAGAAGAATTTTGCGCGGATGGACTCGGTCGGCCAGCAGCGCATGGCGCAGCTCCATGGCGGCAAGCGCGACAAGCTCGAGATCGCTCCGAACCTGTGGGCCGGCGTCGGCCTCGTGCGCGGCGGCGCCGGCACGGCGCTGGTCGGCGATGCCCAGACCGTCGCGGCCCGCATCAAGGAGTATCAGGATATCGGCATCGACACCTTCATCATGTCGGGCTATCCGCATCTCGAGGAGGCCTATCGCTTCGCTGAGCTGGTCTTCCCGCTGCTCTCGCTCGAGCACGGCAGCAACGTGACGCGGCTGCATCCCAACAATGGTCCGTTCGGCGAGACCGTCGGCAGCGATTTCCGTCCGCAGCACAAGGTGTCGCAGTCATGAGTCTGATCGACAGCGTTTCGCTTCCGCGCAGCATTCGCCTGCCGCGTGTCGATGGCCTGGTCCAGTGGGTCGTGCCACTTGCCATCATCGCGATCTGGCAGCTGGCAAGCATCACCGGCTTCGTGCCGACGCGGGTGCTGCCGGCGCCGAGCGACGTGGCGCTCGCGGGCTGGAAGCTGCTGCTCTCCGGCGAGCTCGTGCGCAACATCTGGGTCTCGTTCTGGCGCGCCTCGACCGGCTTCCTGATCGGCGGCAGCATCGGCTTCGCATTCGGGCTGGCCAACGGCCTGTCGCAGCTCTCGGCCAGGCTCACCGACACCACGCTCCAGATGGTGCGCAACGTGCCGCATCTGGCGCTGATCCCGCTGGTCATTCTGTGGTTCGGCATCGACGAGAGCGCGAAGCTGTTCCTGGTAGCGCTTGGTGTGTTCTTCCCGATCTATCTCAACACGCTGCACGGCATCCGCACCGTCGATCCCCAGCTCATCGAGATGGGCCGGATCTACGGCATGAGCGACGGCGAACTGTTCCGCCGGGTGATCTTCCCGGGCGCGCTGCCCTCGATCTTCGTCGGCATCCGCTTCGCGCTCGGCATCATGTGGCTGACCCTGATCGTCGCCGAGACCATCGCGGCCTCGTCCGGCCTCGGCTACATGGCGATGCAGGCGCGCGAGTTCATGCTGATCGACGTCGTCGTGCTCTCGATCCTGATCTACGCCCTGCTCGGCAAGCTCGCCGACAGCGCTTCCCGCGTGCTGGAGCGCCTGACGCTGTCCTGGCACCCCGCCTTCCAGAAACGTTGAGAGTGACATGCAGACAGCCCTTCGGACGTCCCTTCCTGAAACCGAGCGCACCAGCCGCGCCAATTTCGCACCGGCGGCCCGCGTGCTACGCGAGGAGCGGCCGGCGCAGACCTGCGGCCTGCCGCTCAGCATTCGGGCTTTACGCAAATCCTATGGCGACAACGAGGTGCTGCGCGGCATCGACCTGCACATCCCCGCCGGCCAGTTCGTCGCCATCGTCGGCAAAAGCGGCTGCGGCAAGAGCACGCTGCTGCGCCTGATCGCAGGCCTCGAAGAGATTGACGCCGGCAGCGTCAGCTTCGGCGACGCGGTGAAGCCCGAGGACATCCGGGTGATGTTCCAGGAGCCGCGGCTGCTGCCCTGGGCCCGCGTTCTCTCCAACGTCGAGGTTGGTCTCGGGCGCGACCGTGCCTCGTCCGACGCACATTCACGCGCCGAGAAGGCACTGACCGAGGTCGGGCTCGCCGACAAGCGCGAGCAGTGGCCCTCGGTGCTGTCGGGCGGCCAGAAGCAGCGCGTAGCGCTGGCCCGTGCGCTGGTCTCGCGTCCCCGCGTGCTTGCCTTCGACGAGCCGCTCGGTGCACTGGATGCGTTGACGCGGATCTCGATGCAGCGGCTTCTGGAGCGCGTCTGGCGCGACCAGGGCTTCACCGCGATCCTGGTGACCCACGACGTCTCCGAGGCGGTCGCACTGGCGGACCGGGTGCTGGTGATCGAGGAGGGCCGCATTGCCCACGATGTTACGGTTAACGCGGCCCGGCCGCGCGAGCGCGGCTCGGCCGAGCTTGCGAGCCTCGAAGGCTCGATCCTGAGCCACCTTTTGTCGGCGGACGATCGTACCTAAATAGAGAGGGACCCCGCTTCGGGGGAGTATGCCATGAATGTAGTCCCCCGCGATCTCATGACCGAAATCCCCGTCTCGTCCGCCGCTTTTCGCGGCGCTATGCGCCACCTCACCGGCGGCGTCAGCGTCATCACCGCCGGGCGGGGCAGGGACATCACCGGCATGACGGTGACGTCAGTCTCTTCGCTGTCGGTCGAGCCGCCGACGCTACTGGTCAGCATCAACCGCGACGCCTCCTCCTTTCCGCTGATTAGGCGCTATGGCGCCTTCGGCGTGAACATCCTCAATGCCGACCAGCTCGACATCGCCGAACGCTTTGCCGGCAAGGGCGGGCTGAAGGGCGCCGATCGCTTTGCCGGCGCGAGCTGGGTGACTTCTGCCTCGGGCGTTCCGCTGTTGGTCGGTGCATTGTCGGCTGTCGATTGCGAGGTCGAGGAGATCGTCGAGCGGCATTCGCACGCCATCGTCATCGGCCGCGTCAGGGACATCAGGAGCTCAAGCCGGACGGCCGCGCTGGCCTATTGGCACGGCCAATATGTGGCGGTCGACCAGGACGAAGACGCGGCAAAGCTCGCAGACGTCAGCGTTCCCGCGCGCGGCCGGCGCGGCATTTGATCGCCGCAAAACCATCGATACGCCGGCTGGCCTTTTCCCCGTCATCGCTCTAGAAGCGCTGCCTGAGCCTCCCAAACCGGGAAGGCGGTGGAGCGCCATGATGAAACGCGTCGCGACCTGGGCCTTCTACGCCGTCGGCGCGCTCGCGATCGCCTATCTCGCGCTCTATGCCTATGCGATGTTTCGCGGCCAGCCGATCGTCCCCGGCGATCCCATTCACATCTTCCGCAAGCCCGACGCGCCGAACTATTCGTAACGCTCTCTCGGCTCGTCATGGCCGGGCTTGTCCCGGCCATCCACGTGCAGCCGCGATGTCCGAAAGACGTGGATGCCCGGGTCAAGCCCGGGCATGACGACGGAGTGGGTGGCGACTTAACCCCGCAAGATCGCCAGCGCCAGCGCCTGCGCGCGCGGCACGATGCTGTCGAGCTCGAGATATTCCTCCGGCGTATGCGCAAGCCCGCCCACGGGACCGAGGCCGCAGATGGTCGGCGTGCCGACCGCGGCGGTGAAGCCGGAATCGGCACAGCCGCCGGAGAACTCGCCCTGCAGCGTGGTGAGGCCGGCCTGCTTTGCGGCCGCCCGATAATTTTCGAACAGCGCCTTCGAGGCTTCGCTTTGCACCACCGGCACGAACTCGCCCTTGATCGTCAGCGTTGCGCTGGTGCCCGGCACGTAAGAGGTCGCGACGATTGCCTCGATCGCCGCCATCACCGTGGCGCGATCCGCTGGATCGATGTAGCGCAGGTCGATCTGGCCTTCCGCATAGGGCGCCGTGGTGTTGACGGACTGGCCGCCCGCGACCAGGCCGACATTCAGCGTGATGCCTTTGGCAAGATCGGTCAAGGCGTGGATCTGGACGATCTTGTGGGCGAGCTCGCCGATCGCACTGACGCCCGCGGCGAAATTGGCGCCGGAATGCGCGGCCTTGCCGGTGATGGCCAAATGCATGAAGATGCCGCCCTTGCGGCCGGTGACGATGTTGCCGGTCGGACGGCCCGGCTCGGAATTGAACACGGCGCGCGCCGCGCGTCCTTCACGCTCGATCACCAGGCGCGACGACGGCGAGCCGATCTCCTCGTCCGAGGTGATCAGCAACTTGATCGGATGCGGGCTGCCGCCGAATTTGTGGAAGGCGGTCGCCACGAACACGTTCATGACGAGGCCGGACTTCATGTCGGCGACGCCGGGCCCATAGGCGCGATTGTCCCGAATCGTGAACGGACGGCGGGTGGCCTCGCCCTTGCCGAACACGGTGTCGCGATGCCCCATCAACAGCACCGGCTTCTCGTTGCTGCCGGGTTTTGCGACGTCCGCATGGATCGCATCGCCAAAGCTATCGTGATGTTCGCGCCGGAACGGAATGCCGTGCTCGGCAAAATGCCGCTCGAATCGCGCACCGACCGCATCGACGCCTTCCTTGTCATAGGACCCGGAATCGATGTTCACGACGTCGCGCAACAGATCGATCATCGCCTGCCGCTGCGCCGCCAGCCAGTCCGTGATTTGAGCTTCAGACATTGTCACCTCGCGTGGTTTTCAGCGCGCTTATAGGGCTTTGCGCACTCGCGACCTAGTCGCCTGCTGCGGTGCGGCCATGTCGAGGTTGATACCGGGTAGGCGGGCGATCCAGTACGCCGCGGCTCCTCAGGGAATGTGGATTCTCCAGTCCCGGCTCGCGCGAGCCTCCTAAGGATGGGGAAATGTCCTACACGCCGTCCGCCCGCTCGGCTACGATCAGCGGGCCGATCTCGCGTTCCAGCACCTGCTGCACCAGATCGTAGGAATCGATGATCTCGCGGATCTGCGCCACCTGGCCGTTGCGGAAGGTGTAGAACACGGCCATGTCGACCTGAATGATGCGGTCGTTGCTGCGCTTCCTGAAGAACACGTGCAGATAGGCCGCGACCGTGTCGCCCTCGGCGACGATCTGCGGCACCTGGTAGCGGATCTCAGAGTAGCGCGCCTGCACAGTGCGCCAGAACTCGCCCAGCTCGTTCTTGCCGTGGCGGGGGCCCATGTGCGGCAGCACGTCGATCGGCGCGTGGGTGAGAAAGTCGACGTCGTCGCTGCAGCACGACAGCGCGGCCTCGAGATCGCTGCGCGCAATGGCGTCGAGCAGATGCAGCACGCGCTGGCGATTGAGCTTCTCGACCGTCATTCCGCCCGTCCTCATTGGCCGCGTGGTGTTTTGCGCAAAGCTAACGCGCGGTTTTGCGCGCGCGGGCAATCCGCAAAACCACAGGGATGTTGCAGACGATATGACGCGCCAGCGCAATGCCAGGTTCATGGCTACAATTATCGGTTGAGCAGACGCGCGCCTGCACGAATTCGTGCAGCATCTCGGCGGCATGGCGCGCGAAGCGCAGAGGTGAGCGCGGGAAGGGCGAACCCGCCGCACCGGCGGTAGGCTCCCTCGCCCCGCTCTTGCGGGGAGAGGGCGGGGTGAGGGGGAGTTTCCCCGGGGACGGTGAGAGTTGGACTCGCGTAGAGCCCCTCACCCGACCGCTTCGCGATCGACCTCTCCCCGCATCCGCCTTCGCTGAAGCTTCGGCGGACAAGAGCTGGGCGAGGTAAACAACCGCGTGACCACCTCATATCACCCCTCTGACACCGCGGCTAAATTCATCCGCATGTTATCAGAGAGACGTGCCATGGCCACCATCGCCGCTGCAAGAAAGTCCCGCCTGCACAACGCGCTCGAAGGTCTTGCGCTGACCGCGACGCTGCAGAGCTTCCCGACCTTCGCCACTGCGGCGATGCTGCTAAAACTGTTCGGCAACCACGACCTTGTCGGCGACCCCGGCGTCGCCATCTTCGTCGCCGTCGCCTCGCTCGCCCACGCGCTGCTCGCGGTGGCGTTCGGGCCGAGTTTTCCAGGGTTCTTCAAGACCATCTATGAACCAAAGTTCTTCGAGGCCCATTTGTCGCTCGCCGAAAAAATCACCGAATGGCGTACCCAGCCGGTCGCCTCGCTCCAGTTTGTCACGATCGTGTTGCTGCTGTCGGTGATGGCCGTGGTGACGGCGAGCGTGGGGTGAGGGCTACCTCTCGTCGTTCCGGGGCACGCGAAGCGAGAGCCGGAATCCATCACCACACCGGCGCTGTCGGCTGCGGGGCCTACCTCTTCTTCCACCCACCCCGGTGCCCCGGCATCCCGCCCGTCGACTTCGGCGCCGGCCCGAACTCCGGCCCCGATTGCCTTGAGTCCGTCGGCTGGATGATCCGGCTATCGCCGCCGAACGGCTTTGACGGCGGCGAGCGGTTCTCGCGGTAGGGTAGCGATTCCGGGCCGTGCATTTCGTCGAGATGCGGCTTGTGCACTTTGGAGCCGCCGCTGGCACCAGCCGCGGGGCGCCCCTCACCCAGACCCCCTCCCCGTGAAGGACGGGGAGAGGGAGAGGAGGCCGCGCCGCTGGCCTTGAGGGCAGCAGAGACGCCTTTTTTCTTCATCGCGCTGACGGGCAAATTGGCGGCGTCGCCGTATTTCTTCGCGCCCGCATAGGCGCCGGCCTTGCCCTGCACGGTGCGCTGTTTGGCGGTGGGATCGTCGACCACGGCGAGCTCGGTGGCGCGTAGGCGCTTGACCTCGTCGCGCAGCCGCGCGGCTTCCTCGAAGTTCAAATCGGCGGCGGCCTCGCGCATGCGGGTTTCGAGATCGCCGAGCACGGCCTCGAAATTGTGGCCGATCGAGATGACGTCGTCGGTCATGTCGTGGCCGCCGATCTCGACCAGCACGTGGTCGCGCTCGTAGACGCTGTTCATGATGTCGCCGATCGACTTCTTGATGCTCTCCGGCGTGATGCCATGCGCCGTATTGTACTCCACCTGCTTTTCGCGGCGGCGGTCGGTTTCGGCGATGGCGCGCTCCATCGACCCCGTTATCTGGTCGGCATAGAGGATCACCTTGCCGTCGACATTGCGCGCGGCGCGGCCGATGGTCTGAATCAGCGAGGTCTCGCTGCGCAGAAAGCCTTCCTTGTCGGCGTCGAGGATCGCGACCAGCGCGCACTCGGGAATATCGAGGCCCTCGCGCAGCAGATTGATGCCGACCAGCGCGTCGAACGCGCCGAGCCTGAGATCGCGGATGATCTCGATGCGCTCGATGGTGTCGATGTCGCTGTGCATGTAGCGGACGCGAATGCCCTGCTCATGCAGATATTCGGTGAGGTCCTCAGCCATGCGCTTGGTCAGCACGGTGATCAGAGAGCGATAACCCGCATTCGCGGTGGCGCGGACCTCGCCGACGAGATCGTCGACCTGGGTGCGGGCCGGGCGGATGTCGACAGGCGGATCGATCAGGCCCGTGGGGCGAATGACCTGCTCGACGAACACGCCGCCGCTCTCGTTCAGCTCCCAGCTGCTGGGCGTGGCCGACACCGCGACCGTCTGCGGCCGCATCATGTCCCATTCCTCGAAGCGCAGCGGGCGGTTGTCCATGCAGGAGGGCAGGCGGAAGCCGTATTCGGCCAGCGTTGCCTTGCGGCGGAAGTCGCCTTTGAACATGGCGCCGATCTGCGGCACGGTGACGTGGCTTTCGTCGGCGAACACCAACGCGTTGTCGGGGACGTATTCGAACAGCGTCGGAGGCGGCTCGCCGGGGCGGCGTCCGGTGAGATAGCGCGAATAGTTCTCGATGCCGGCGCAGCTTCCTGTCGCCTCCATCATCTCGAGGTCGAAGGTGGTGCGCTGCTCCAGCCGCTGCGCTTCCAGCAGGCGGCCCTGATCATGCAACTGATCCAACCGCATCTTCAATTCTGATTTGATCGACTTGATCGCCTGCACCAGCGTCGGGCGCGGCGTCACATAGTGCGAGTTGGCGTAGATCTTGATGAATTCGAGCTCGTCATGCTTGTGGCCGGTGAGCGGATCGAACTCCTCGATGTTCTCGACGGTGTCGCCGAACAAATTCACGCGCCAGGCGCGGTCCTCATAGTGCGCCGGAAAGATGTCGATGACGTCACCGCGCACGCGAAAGGTGCCGCGGGTGAAATCGGCCTGCGTGCGCTTGTATTGCAGCGCGACGAGATCGGCGATCAGCTGGCGCTGGTCGATGCGCTCGCCTTTCTTGAGCGCAAACGTCATCGCGGTATAGGTCTCGACCGAGCCGATACCGTAGATGCAGGACACCGAGGCGACGATGATGACGTCGTCGCGTTCGAGCAGCGCGCGCGTCGCCGAATGGCGCATGCGGTCGATCTGCTCGTTGATGGAGGAATCCTTCTCGATGTAGGTGTCGGTGCGCGGGACGTAGGCTTCGGGCTGGTAGTAGTCGTAATAGCTGACGAAATACTCGACCGCGTTGTCCGGGAAGAAGTTCTTGAACTCGCCATAGAGCTGGGCGGCGAGCGTCTTGTTCGGCGCCAGGATGATGGCCGGGCGCTGCGTCGCCTCGATCACCTTGGCCATGGTGTAGGTCTTGCCCGAGCCGGTGACGCCGAGCAGCACTTGCGAACGGTCGTTGCGCTGGATGCCCTCGACCAGCTCCTTGATCGCGGTCGGCTGGTCGCCCTTCGGTTCGTATTCGGACTTGATGACAAAGCGCACGCCGCCTTCGGACTTCTCCGGGCGCGGCGGCCGGTGCGGGGTCCACACCTGCATCGAGCCGTCGTTGCCGCGGAACTCCGGCCGGCCCTCGCGGATTAGCGCCTCCAGCGCCTCCGCGGTCGCCTTGACGCCGAGTGCCTCCATCTTGTTGCGCGGCGGCCGGGCCAGCGCCTCGGCGTCGTCCTCTTCGGTTGGGAGGCCAAGCTGCCGGGCCAGTTCCGGATCGAGCGTCGGGATCGTGGCGGCAGTTCCGTAATTGGCCTGCGGTGCCTCGTCGAAGCCTGCGGCCTCTCCGCTCTCTCCCCCCGTGCGGGGGAGGGCCGGGGGTAAACCACGAGTCGCGCTGCCCGATGCGGTGTCCTGCGGAAACTCCTTCGGCGTCGAGGCCCGCGCCCGATGCGCGGCAGCCTCGCCTCCGGAGCGGCGGTCGCGCGAATTGTCCGGCGGCGGCCGCAGGCCGGTCCCCGAGCCAAGCCCGGCATCGCCGCGATTGATCGCGGGATTGAGCAGTTCGGCCAGCGCCGGCCCGATCGGCTGCGCGTCCGGCCGGTGTGCTTTGGAGTTCGGCGCCTTGGATTTGGGGGACTTTGTGGGGGATGCAGGTTTCTTCGCCATGCCCCGAATATGGGACGAGTCCGTCGTTCGGGAAAGGGCGAATGCCCGCTCACGCGCAGGCTGCTGACAGCAGGTTGGCAGCAGGGCAGCAGCGGATCTTGCGATCACGCCGCCGGCGGCGGTCCCTCGTCGTCCCCGGCCGCCAGATTCGGCTCGAGGATGTCGAGATGGATGCCGCCGCAATCGGTGCAACGCATGGTCCAGTACTCGCATCCGGCGCGGCCGCCGATCACACGGAGCACCGTGAGATCGCCGTCGCATTCCGGGCAATGTGACAGCACATTGCGGGCGTAGATCGTCGGCCGCTGTGCGTTTTCGATGTCGATAACTGACATCAGGTTCCCCTTTTGCGCCGCTGTCCCTGTCTCGTTTGAAATCGCGCGCGTCTATTCGTCGTCGCTGTCGGCCCGCCGGCGGAAGCGATCGATGTGGCTCTTGGCATCGGCGATTGCGGCGTCGGGATCGGGCCAGGCAAAGCCGACTTCCATGGCCGGGAACAGCACGCCGTCGATGGCAAGCGGGCTGAAATCGGCGCGCCGGATACGGGCGTGCCACAGCCCCTTGCCCGCCTCGAAGGATTCGATGTCAAAGCCGTCGTAAAGGGTCGTCATTGGTGTCCCCAATTATCTTGTAACCGTGTTGTTAGAGGGTCAGGGGACCATGTTTCCAGTTTTGCGTGTGTGAAGCCATTCACAAGCCGCGGGCTTTTTTGCCCAGGGGCGAGTTGAGAGCGTCAGTTCCGCGCCGCAGTACGGCCGGTCCGCCTGACGGGGCGGGCTGCAGGCCCGGCCGCCGCACGCATGATCCAGCGCCGGAAGGCGGCAAAGTCACGCTGCTCGGTCTGAAAACTGCGATAGAGCAGATACCAGCGCATGCCCTTGGGCACCGAAAGGTCGAACGGCGCGACCAGGCGTCCGGCGGCGAGATCGTCGTCGATGTAGGGCCGGATGCCCATGGCGATGCCGAGCCCGTCGGCGGCGGCTTGAAGCGCTTGGCCGTAGAACTGGAACTCGGGCCCGCGCGCGGTGATCCTGGTGAGGCCGGCGGACTTGAGCCAGATCGGCCAGTCCTCGGGCGAATGCGCGACGTGGATCAGGCTCGGCCCCTTCAGATCGGCCGGCCGCTTCAGCGTTGCGGCGAGGCGGGGCACGCAGACCGGCGTGAGGTCGCCGGCGAACAGCGGCTCGGCCACCAGCCCCGGCCAGTCGCCGGTGCCGAGCTTGATGCCGCAGCTCCAGTCCTCGCCGAACGGCACCGACGCGCCGCCGGTGGTGAAGCGCACCTCGATGTCGGGCTCCTCGGCGCGAAATTCCGACAGCCGCGGGATCAGCCAGCGCATCGCAAAAGTGTGCCCGACGCCGATGGTCAGCACGCGGACGCCGGAGGGCGCCGTCACCTGCGCGGTGAGGCTCGCCAGCGCATCGAAGATCGGCGTCAGCCCGCTCTGATAGGCGCGTCCCGCCTGCGTCAGCACCAGACGGTTGGCCTTGCGCTCGAACAACGCGACGCCGAGCCGCTCTTCCAAAAGGTGCACCATGCGGCTGACGGCGGCGGCCGACACGTTCAGCTCGACGCCCGCCGCAGCAAAGCTGCCGGTACGCGCCGCCGCCTCGAATGCCTTGATGCCGTTGAGAAAGAGCAGCCGCCGCAAATGCCCGACCCTCAGAAAAGCTGATGCCAGGGCAAGATAACTCAGTTTGCAGGGGAGGAGCAAGCGGGACACAAACATCGGCGTAATTCGTGGCGATTTGCTGAGGCAGAGAGGCTGCCCTTCGCCTCTCCCCGCGGGCGGGGAGAGGCCGGAATTTGCGAAGCAAATTCCGGGTGAGGGGGAGCTTCCGCGGCTCCAACTGCTACTTTCCTCGCGGAGGCTCCCCCTCACCCCACCCTCTCCCCGCAGGCGTGGCGAGGGAGTGAAGCATCTTGCGTCCCTGACTTTCGCCGTGCCATCACCGGAGACCCCTCGTGACATCAATCATGATCGCTGCCCTTGGATTGCTGATGGTCGGCACCGCGTTCCTGTCGGGGCTGTTCGGGATGGCGGGCGGGCTGATCCTGATCGGCGTGCTGCTCGCCCTGATGCCGCTGCCGGCCGCGATGGTGCTGCATGCGATCACGCAGATGGCCTCGAACGGCTGGCGCGCCTTGCTGTGGCGGGCGCATATCCGCTGGCGGCCGGTGTTCGTCTATCTGATCGGCTGCGCGCTGGCGCTCGCGCTGTGGTCGATCACGCGCTACGTGCCGGACAAGCCGGTTGCTTTGTTGATGCTCGGCGTCACCCCGTTCATGGCGCGGATGATGCCGGCGGGCATCAAGCCCAATCCCGACAGCATCTGGCAGGGCACGTTCTACGGCTCGGTCTGCATGGGCCTGATGCTGATGACCGGTGTCTCCGGCCCGCTGATGGACACGTTCTTCCTCGGCGGCCAATTCGGCCGGCGCGAGATCGTGGCGACCAAGGCAGCCTGCCAGGTCGCGAGCCATTTCGCCAAGCTGGTCTATTTCGGCGGCATCATCGATCAGGCCGCCGCGCTCGATCCGGTGCTGGCCGGCATTGCGATCACAGCCTCCATGCTCGGCACCAGCCTTGCGCGCCGCCTCTTGGAAGCGATGAGCGACCGGCAATACCGCGTCTGGGCAACGCGGCTGATCACCACCATCGCCTGCTACTACATCGCCTATGGCAGCTGGCTCGTGGTCCGCACGCCGGTGCTGGCTGCCTTCGACAAGGGAGGTTTGCAATGAGCGAGACCGCCGATCCGCTGGTGCTGGATTTCGTGGAGTGGGTTGCACGCGAACCGCGCGCCTATGCCGAGGTGATCGCGACCTGGAAGACCTCGTGCCCCCGCCTCACCATCTGGGAAGACGCCGCCGACCGCGGCTATGTCGCGCGCGAGACCCGGCCGGGCCTCGGGCTGATCATCGCGGTGACGGAGGACGGCGAGAGATTTTTGCGAACGCACGGGCGGTGATGCGCGCCTCTGCCTCCACATCGTCATTGCGAGCACGAGCGAAGCAATCCAAAATGCTTCCGCGGCGGCAGTCTGGATTGCTTCGTCGCAAGGGCTCCTCGCAATGACGGAGCATGAGGAGTCCGCAATCATGTCACTCAAACTGTTCGAACTCGTCGGCACCGACGCCTCGCGTCCCTTCAGCCCGTATTGCTGGCGCACGCGGATGGCGCTTGCGCACAAGGGGCTGTCGGCGGAATCGCTGCCCTGGCGCTTCACCGAGAAAAGCGCGATTGCGCCGTACGGCTCAGAGAGGGTCCCGGTGCTGTTGCATCATGACAAGCCGGTCGTGGATTCCTGGGCGATCGCGACCTATCTCGAAGACAATTTTCCGGACCGCCCGTCGCTGTTCGGCGGCGAGGGCGGGCGCGCGATGGCGCGCATGCTCAACGCCTGGGGCGACATCGTCATTGTCGGCGGCATCTCTCCGCTGATCATCGCCGACATCCCCAAGAATCTCGCTGAAGTCGATGCCGCCTACTTCCGCAAGTCGCGCGAGGCGCGCTTCGGCGGCAAGCCTCTGGAAGAGATCATGGCGAGCCGCGACACCGGCGTGATCGCGTTCCGCAAGTCGCTCGAGGTGATGCGCCAGACCTTGAAGCAGCAGCCCTATCTCGGCGGCCACGCGCCGAATTATGCCGACTACATCGTGTTCGGCGGCTTCCAATGGGCGCGGGTGGTGAGCCCGTTCAAGCTGCTCGAAGCGGACGATCCGGTTTATGCCTGGCGCGAAAAGCTGCTCGATGCGTTCGACGGAATGGCGCGAAAGTCGCCGGGGCATGCGGTGTGAGTTTCGTAGATCCTCCAGGGTGAGTTAGTGGTCACAAACTCAATTTACCCCTGACCACCTGCCACCCCATAGGATCTACGCGACGCCGCCGCCGCCTTGCGCAAACACTCCCGGCACAGGCAATCCTCGCCCTTGACCGGCATCGGCAGGCGCGCGGTTTCTTCCGCGCACCAGCAGGAGCCTGAGAGGTCGCAGCTGAACTCGGCGCCACAGCGGGGGCAGGCGAGGCGGCGCGGGCCCGGTTCCTGCAACGGAGAGTCTTTCGAAATTGTCATGATTTGCGCAAAAGCTTTGCCGTCATTTTCATGTCGGGTTCATCCCCCGCTGCGGTATATTATGCGACGTGCGTAGCCACGCAAAGCGCTCACGACGGTGCGAAGGACAAATCGATGGCCCGCGATTCGCAAGCCGCCCTGGTTGCGCTGAACCGCTTCGGCTTTGGCGCCCGCGGCGGCGCGTCCGGCGATCTCATCAACGCGTCCTCCGATCCGCGCGGTTTCGTCAAGGCGGAACTGAACCGTCCGAGCGGCGTGCTGCTGGAAGCGCCCGGCCTGCAATCGACGCCGCAGCTCGGACAGGCCGCCTTCGCCTATCAGGAGCAGGTCAAGCAGTCGCGCGAGGCCGCGGCGAAAGCCGGCACGCCCGCAGAAGCGCCGCCGCAGACACCTAGCGATTCGAAGCCCGACAACAGATTGCGTCGCAATCTCTCGCTCAACATGGTGACGACCGAGATCGCCGGCCAAATGGCCGAGGCGAAACCGGCCGACAATGTGATGAAGCCGGAGAGCATGCAACCGAGCGCCTCCGCGCCGCCCGCCGCAAAACCCGCACCGCAGCCGCTGAACGTGATCCAGAAAACCTTCCGTGCCGAAGCGCTGGCGCGGTTGCAGCGCGCGACGCTGGTCGAGTGCGGCTTCACCGAACGCCTCGTCGTGTTCTGGTCCAACCATTTCTGCATCTCCGCCAGCAAGGGCGAGCTGGCGCGGATGTGGGCTGGTGCGTTCGAGCGCGAGGCGATCAGGCCGCATGTGCTCGGGCGATTCGCCGACATGCTGAAAGCAGTGGAGCAGCATCCGGCGATGCTGTTCTTTCTCGACAACCAGCAATCGCTCGGGCCGGATTCGCGCGCTGGCCAGAATCGCAAGCGCGGGCTTAACGAGAATCTCGCGCGCGAGATCATGGAGTTGCATACGCTCGGCGTCGGCGGCGGCTACACTCAGGAGGACGTCACCTCGCTCGCGCGCATCATCACGGGCTGGAGCTTTGCCGGCCGGCAGGGGCAGTTAGGGGTACCTGGCTCCTTCGTGTTCAACGCCAATGCGCACCAGCCCGGGCCGCAGCTGCTGCTCGGCAAGACCTATGCGGCGACCGGCTTGGCGCAGGGCGAGGCCGCGCTCGCCGACATTGCGCGCCATCCCTCGACGGCGAACTTCATCGCCACCAAATTCGTTCGTCACTTCGTCGCCGACGATCCGCCTCAGGCCCTGGTGGCGCGGCTGCGCGAGGTCTTCGTCAAGACCGACGGCGATCTCAAGGCGCTCGCAACCGCGCTGGTCGATTCCAACGAGGCGTGGCAGGCGCCGCTGACCAAGATGCGCTCGCCTTACGATTTCCTGGTCGCCAGCGGCCGGCTGCTGGCGCGCGTGCCAGAGGATCCCGGCTTCTATCTCAACAATCTCAATCTGCTCGGCCAGCCCCTGTGGTCCCCGGCCGGACCCAACGGTTTTCCCGATACCAACGCCGCCTGGGCCGCGCCCGAAGGCATCAAGCTCCGGCTCGACATCGCGGCACAAATGGGGGCGCGGCTCGGCAACAACATCGATCCGCTCGACCTCTTGGAATTCGCCGCTGCCGACGCGGCCTCGATCGAAACGCGGCGGACCATCGAGCGCGCGGAGTCGCGCCAGCAGGCGCTGGCGCTGCTGTTGATGTCGCCGGAAATGCAGAGGAGATGACGATGGATTGCTGCGAGAACCGGCTCCTCACCTCGCGCCGCGGCCTCCTGCTCGGCGGCGTCTCCTTCGCGGCGTGGGCGTACTTGCCGAAATTCGCGCGCGCGGCGGACGGGCGCGATCCCCGATTGATCGTGGTGATCCTGCGCGGCGCGCTCGACGGGCTCTCCACCGTCGCGCCGCTCAGTGACCCCGATTATGCCGGCCTGCACGGATCGATCGCGCTCGCGGCGGACGGCGCGCATCCCGCGATCATGCTCGACTCTTTCTTTGCACTGCATCCAGCGATGCCGGAATTTGCGCGCATGTACCGCGACAGGCATGCCGCGGTGATCCACGCGGTCGCGACGCCCTATCGCGACCGCTCGCATTTCGACGGCCAGGACGTGCTCGAAAGCGGCTATGCCGGCCCGGGCCGCGTGCAGTCCGGCTGGCTCAACCGCGCGCTCGAAGCGCTGCCGCGCGGCGAGCGCGTGTCGAGTGCTCTTGCCGTCGGCCCGACCACGCCGCTGGTGCTGCGCGGCGCGGCGCCGACTGTCGGCTGGGCGCCGGTCGCACTGCCGCAGGCCGATGACGATACCGCGATGCGGCTGTCCGATCTCTACCGCCATCGCGATCCCGCGCTGGCGTCGGCGTTGTCGCAGGGCCTTCAGCTCGAGAAGGCCGCGAGCGGCGACGACATGAAGCCGAAGGCCGGCAATGCGGTCGCGCAGATGCGGCAGGTGGCGCGCGGCGCCGCCAAGCTGATGGCGGCCGACGACGGCCCGCGCATCGCGGCGCTTGCGTTCGACGGCTGGGATACGCACGCCAATGAGGGCGGCCCGGTCGGGCGCCTGGCGTTTTTGCTCAGCGGTCTCGACGGCGCGCTCGCCGAATTCGAAAGCGGTCTCGGCGACCGCTGGCGCGATACCGTCGTCGTCGCCGCCACCGAGTTCGGCCGCACCGCGCGCATCAACGGCACCGACGGCACCGATCACGGCACAGCCACCGTCGCGCTGCTCACCGGCGGCGCTGTGAAGGGCGGCCGCGTCATTTCCGATTGGCCGGGCCTCAAGCCCGCCAATCTCTATGAGGGCCGCGACCTCAAGCCCACCACCGATCTGCGTTCCGTGATCAAGGGCGTGCTGCAGGCTCAGTTCGGTCTGTCCGATCGCGTGCTGGCGGAAACGGTGTTCCCCGACAGCGCCAGCGCGCGGCCGATGAAGGGGCTGGTTGCTTAACCAAAGCTGTCATTCCGGGGCGCGCGTCAGCGCGAGTCCGGAATCCATCTCTCCGCTGGTTCTGTAGCGAAATGGATTTCGGGCTCGCGCCTTGCGGCGCGCCCCGGAATGACGACATGATGAGCGCAGCCGCAGGAGACCACCCGCATGTACATCGCCATGAACCGTTTTCGCGTCGCCAAGGGCTTTGAAGCCGCCTTCGAGCAGGTCTGGCTGTCGCGCGACACGCATCTGGACAAGGTGCCGGGCTTCGTCGAATTCCACCTGCTGCGGGGGCCCGAGCTCGAGGATCACACGCTGTATGCCTCCCATACCGTGTGGGCGAACCACGCTGCGTTCGAGGCCTGGACCAAGTCCGAGGCATTTCGCGCGGCGCATCACAAGGCCGGCGACAACAAGCCGCTCTATCTCGGCCATCCCCAGTTCGAAGGTTTTGAGGTGATGCAGACCGTGGGACGCGGCGCGAAGTAGTGCGCTGCGCTCCAAAACATCAGCCTTTGGTGATCCGGACTGGAGCTTCTCGACCACGTCCTCGTTGTGCGGCGTAACGCAGCGGTCGCTGACAAGGAAGCTGCGGGCAAAAAAATGCGGCCCCTGTCAGACGCGGCGACTGACGGGGACCGCTTTGGGGCGCTTGATCGGTGACGGGGGGCCTGATCAGACGCAGCCGCAACCTAGCCCTGGAGTGTTACGCGCTGGTGACAGCCGAACTTATCCACAGGCACATCAGCCGGGGATCAGAAGATCTTGCGGTAGACGATGAAGCCGGAGCGTTCCGCGACCTTGTCGTAAAGGGCCTGCGCGGTGACGTTGGTCTCGTGCGTCTGCCAATAGACGCGCGGCGCGCCGACGCTCCTGGCTCGCTCGTACACGCCATGGATCAGCGCCGAGCCAACGCCCTTGCCGCGTGCCGCCTCGGCGGTGAACAGGTCTTGCAGATAGCATGACGGTTCGATCGCCGTGGTGCTGCGATGGAACAGATAGTGCGTCAGTCCAAGCAGGCGGCCCTCGCTTTCTGCTACCAGCGCATGCACCGGCTCATAGGCATCGAAGAAGCGCTGCCAGGTCACGCGCGTGATTTCGGGCGCAAGCGCTGTCGGGCCGGAGCGGCCGTAGAAGGCGTTATAGCCGTCCCATAGCGGCAGTCATTGTTCGTAATCCTGCTTGGTGACGACGCGAACTGTGAGCGACATGTGAATTTCCGCGATTGATGAAGCGTCCTTCATACGTGATGAAGGGCGCTTAGATCAATTTGTCTTGCGACGCGGATGGACATTCAATCATGGCAATGGCGCGCCCTGCCCCTCACCCGGATCGCGGCAACAAGTTATGTAAGCGCGCACACCGCCGTCGCATCACTCCGCAACACGCAGATAGCGCATCAGCCTGCGGCCGGTGGGATCGCGCAGCGAGCGGTAGTAGTCGGCGCGGGACGGCGCATCGGTGTGGCGGACGAGGTCGGTGACCGGCGTGTAGCTCAGCATGCGGCCGCCATCGGGCAGCGCGGCGCAGACGAAGCGCAGCACCTCGCCATTGCGCAAGTTGATGTTGATCGGCGTGGCATCGCCGATCCGCACCATCTCCATGCGCTGCGCGATGAAGGTGCCGAGCTCGTCCTCCGGCAGTTCGAACGCGCCGGTGTCGCGGCCGTGATACATCAGCGCGATGAAGGGCGGCTTGCTATCGGCTACTTCGTCCGGCAGCGCAAAATAGTCGCGGAACGCACGGTTGATGAATTCGGCGCGCGTCTCGGCATCGAGCAGCACAATGCCGATATCGACCTGGTCGAGCGCGGCCGACAGTCGCGCGGCGGTGGCGTGGTTGCGGCGCTCGGAAGCAAATGCGCCGATCAGGCGCTCGCGCATCAGCCCCGTGGTGGCGGCGGTGGCGGCGGCCGTGATCGCAAGCAGGGCGAGCGGGGCCAGGTCGGCCGCGGCGTAGCCGGGACCGGCGCGATGGCTGAGGAAGAACACCGCCGCAACGATCACCGCTATGGCCGCGCTGGTCATCGCGGAGGCGAAGCCCGACAGCGAGCCTGCAACGGCGACGATGCATACGAATAGCGGCGCGGGCGAGGGGACGGGCAGATGGCGGTCGAGCAGGACCGCCAGCAGCGCGATCGCTGCCGTCAGCGCCGGACCGGAGATGGCACGCCATCCGAGCCGCATGGGCCTGTCTCGCTGCTCCCGAACGAGGTAACGACGCAACATTGACTGATTGTTGCGCCAATGCGACGCGATTTCGTGCGATGCGCTTAAGGCGGACTTGCGCAGGCTCGCAAAGCTTTCGGATGATTTTAGACCAAGTGCGCGTGCTTCACGCGTTGTTGCAGGGGCGCGTTCAGCGTCGACGTCCCCGGGCTCTTGCGCATCCCGGTGAAAATCAACAGCGACGCCGCGACCAGGATGGCCGCAGTCAGGGTGATTGCAACGACTACCACAGGCGATTTCATCGACGTCCTGTCGCGATGCCGGCCGGCACGGGCCGCACGGCGCCTTGAAGGCTGGTCAAGGATGAAACGGGGATCAGACCGGCAGGCCCATCGCCATGGTCGCCTTGGTCGACAGCACCGTGAGGGTGACGATCAGACATAACGACAGCGCAGCGACGGCGAGCGAGGCCGCGACCGCATGGGTCAACCGGGAAGACGCGACGGTGGCGGGTCGGCCCTGAAAGCCTGCCGTGCCGGACGCCCGAATCATGGTCTAAATCCTTCAGCGTGCGGGCGAATCACCCGCGACTTTCCACAATTTCCCAGTTTCAACCGGCAATATTGCGGCGGCTGTCGCGCCAAAAAAGGCGGGATTGCGGCAAAGACCGGCGTTATGCCCGCTGTCCGCCGGAGCGGCGTTTGGCAGTCAGGCGCCCGCCGCGATGCTGGCGGGATCGTCGACGTCGGCCGGCCGCCAGTCCATCGCCACGTACCCGGGCGCTGCTTCGACGCGCTTCAGCCAGTCCCGGATCGCTGGGAAAGTCGAAAGGTCGAAGTCGCAGCGCTCGGCGAGATGGGTGTAGCCGTAGAGCGCGATGTCGGCGACCGTGAGCTGGCGCGCGGCGAAATAGGCGTTGGCCTTGAGGTGATTTTCCATCACCTGGAGTGCGCCATAACCGCGCTCCATCCAGTCCTCCAGCGAATGGGTCTGGAGGTCGCGGCCCCCCCTCACCAGCGACAACCAGAAATAGGCCGCGCCGATGTTCGGCTCGAGCGCGTGCTGCTCGAAGAACATCCATTGCAGCGCCTCGGCGCGTTCGATCCGGTTCTCCGGCGCAAGCGGTGTGCCGACGGCGACATACCAGAGGATGGCGTTGGATTCCGCGAGGTAGCGGTCAGCGCCGACCTCGAGCAACGGCACCTGGCCGGACGGGTTCTTCGCCAGAAAATCCGGCGTGCGGCTCTCGCCGCGCAGAATGTCCACCTCGACCGCTTCGTAAGGCAAGTTCAGCAGCGCCAGCGCCAGGCGGACCTTGTAGCTGTTGCCGGAGCGTTGCATCGAATAGAGCTTGTACATTCTGAGGATGATTCCGAACGACGGGAAAGGCGCGGTGCTTGTTGCCCCGCAACGCGGCTAAACAATGATGCGGTTGCGAATCCGCCGCAAGAGCCGGTCCAAAGAAAAACTCGAAAACCCTACCGCGCTGCAACGCCGCGGAAGATCATTTTCGTAGCGCGATGCAATTCAGATCACGCTTGCGTCAACATGCGGATGTCGCTCCGCTCGATCATGCGCAAGGTAGGGCGATAAAGCTTCCGCACGTCATGGCCGGGCTTGTCCCGGCCATCCACGCCTTGCTCCGTGGCCCGAAGAACGTGGATGGCCGGGACAAGCCCGGGCATGACGACGCTCTGGTCTTGAGGCGAGACGCACGCAAAATTGCTCCGAGGACAGGCCATGCCGGATATGAGGGATTCCGTCGGCAAAGTTTCGGAATATTGCGTGGAATCGTACCGCGAAACGCTCGTTTTCGTAAACTTTTCCGGGATCGGGCCGAAGTTTCTTGCGATGCAGCGGCGCACGTTTTAGGGTGGCTTATTCCCACAATCAGAGTCGTGAAGGCCTCAAGGGTTCACGACGCTCGCCAGGAGATGATGATGTCCTTCCTTGCTGCTGCGCTCGACCGTGTGAAGCCGTCCGCGACCATCGCGGTCACGGATAAAGCACGCGCGCTGAAAGCGGCGGGCCGCAACGTCATCGGCCTCGGCGCCGGCGAGCCGGACTTCGACACGCCCGCCAACATCAAGCTCGCAGCGATCCACGCCATCGAGGCCGGCAAGACCAAGTACACCGCGGTCGACGGCATCCCCGAGCTGAAGGAAGCGATCATCGCGAAGTTTCAGCGCGAGAACGGCGTCGCCTACAAGCCGAACCAGATCATCGTCGGCACCGGCGGCAAGCAGGTGCTTTACAACGCGCTGATGGCGACCATCAATCCGGGCGACGAGGTGATCATCCCCGCGCCCTACTGGGTCAGCTATCCCGAGATGGTGGCCCTCGCCGGCGGCGAGCCGGTGCCGGTGGTCTGCACCGCCGCGACCGGCTTCAAGCTCCAGGCCGAAGCACTCGAGCGCGCGATCACGCCCAAGACCAAATGGGTGATCCTGTGCTCGCCGTCGAACCCGACCGGCGCGGCCTATACGCGCGCCGAGCTGAAGGCGCTCACCGACGTCTTGGTCAGGCATCCGCACGTCTGGGTCATGACCGACGACATGTACGAGCACCTCGTCTATGACGATTTCCAGTTCACCACGGTGGCGCAGGTCGAGCCGAAACTCTACGACCGCACGCTCACCGTGAACGGCGTCTCCAAGGCCTATTGCATGACCGGCTGGCGCATCGGCTATGCCGGCGGCCCGGCCCAGCTGATCAAGGCGATGGCGACAATCCAGTCGCAGTCGACCTCGAACCCGAGCTCGATCGCGCAATGGGCGGCGGTGGAAGCGCTGAACGGCCCGCAGGACTTCATCCCTGCCAACAACAAGGTGTTCAAGGAGCGCCGCGATCTCGTCGTCTCCATGCTCAACCAGGCCAAGGGCATCGAGTGCCCGCGGCCAGAAGGCGCGTTCTACGTCTATCCGTCCTGCGCCGGCACGATCGGCAAGACCGCGCCATCGGGCAAGGTCATCAGCAACGATGAGGAGTTCGTCACCGAGCTGCTGGAGACCGAAGGCGTCGCCGTCGTGCAGGGTTCGGCCTTCGGCCTCGGGCCGGCCTTCCGCATCTCCTATGCCACCGCGACCTCCGACCTCGAAGAAGCCTGCAAGCGTATCCAGCGCTTCTGCGGCAATCTGCGCTGAGCGCGTAACAACGAACCTGTCCTAGCACCGCACACGATGCACCCCTCTCCCCTTGTGGGAGAGGGTGGATCGCCGCGAAGCGGTGAGACGGGTGAGGGGTTGTCTCCGCGAGTCCTTCCGCCAGTCAAGTTGCGGAGAGAACCCCTCATCCGGCGCCATAGCCGAAGCTCCGCTTCGGCGTTCTTAAGAACGGCGGCCGAAGGCCGCCTATGCCACCTTCTCCCACAAGGGGAGAAGGGAAGACAACGCACCAATTTGCTGCGCGCGATCTGGTGCCCCCCACCCTCTTGTGGCATAGACCATCGGCCGCCACGGGTAGGGCGTGCCTCCATGCTTCGCATCGCTTTCATCGCCGGAGACATTCATGCGCCGTTCATTCCTCCTCGCCGGACTCACCGTTGCGAGTCTTGTTGCCTCGGTTGCCGGCGGCAGCGCACAGCAGCGGAGTGTCCAGGTCGGCGTGCTCGAATGCCGCGGCGGTGCCAGCGTCGGCTTCGTGGTGGGCTCGGTGACCAATCTCGGCTGCGTGCTGCGCGTCAACGGCGTACCCGATGACCGTTATGTCGCGACGATTCGCAAAGTGGGTCTCGACATCGGCATCACCCAGGAGACCGCGCTGGCTTGGGGCGTGTTCGCGCCGGTCGACCGGTTCGGACCGGGCGACCTCTCCGGCACCTATGCGGGCGCGCAAGGCAGCGCCTCGGTCGGCGTCGGCCTCGGCGGCAACGTGCTGGTCGGCGGCTCCAACAATTCGATCGCGCTCCAGCCGCTCAGCGTGCAAGGCCAGGTTGGCCTCAACGTCGCTGCCGGTCTGGAGAGCCTGGAACTCCGCCCGGGCCGTTAGCAATTTCGCGTGAGCGATCGCGCCGCTCGACCGGCGCGATTTCGGCGACGACGCACCGCAGCGACGTTTCGCGCTTGCCAAATCTTGGGGACGGGCAGAGCATCCGTTGCTGCCGACCCAATCATGGGCCGAGCTCCATACCAAGGAGGCGGCGAATGGGACAAGACGTCAGAAGTCCCCGAGGTCCACGGTGCATTGCGCTGGTGGGCCCTTTCCAAAGCGGTAAAACCACACTTCTTGAAGCGATACTGGCGCGAACGGGCGCAATCCCGCGCGCCGGCAGCGTCGACGCCGGAACCTCGGTCGGCGACGCCACGCCAGAGGCCCGTGATCACAAGATGACCGTCGGGCTGACCGCCGCCACCACGAGTTTCATGGGTGACAGCTACACCTTCCTCGATTGTCCGGGTTCCGTCGAGTTCGCCCACGACATGCGTGCCGCGCTGCCCGCGATCGATGCCGCGGTCGTGGTCTGCGAGGCCGACGAGAAGAAGCTGCCGCAGCTTCAGATCATCCTGCGCGAGCTGGAGGAGCTGAAGATCCCGCGTTTCCTGTTCCTCAACAAGATCGACCGCGCCAACAAGCGCATCCGCGAGACGCTCGCAACGCTCCAGCCGGCCTCGCGCGTGCCGCTGGTGCTGCGCCAGATTCCGATCTGGAAGGACGAGTTGATCGAGGGCTTTGTCGATCTCGCGCTGGAGCGCGCCTTTGTCTATCGCGAGCACAAGGCCTCCGAGGTGATCGCGCTCCAAGGCGGCGATCTCGACCGCGAGAAGGAGGCCCGCTTCTCGATGCTGGAGAAGCTCGCCGACCACGACGACGCGCTGATGGAGCAATTGCTCGAAGACATCCAGCCGCCGCGCGATGCCGTGTTCGACGACCTTGCCCGCGAGTTGCGCGAAGGGCTGATCTGTCCGGTGCTGCTCGGCGCGGCCGCGCGCGAAAACGGCGTGCTGCGCCTGATGAAGGCGCTGCGTCACGAGGCGCCCGGCATTGCCGAGACCGCAAAGCGCCTCGGCGTACCCAAAAGCAAGGACGCGCTTGGCTTCGTCTTCAAGACACTGCATTCGCAGCACGGCGGAAAGCTATCGCTGACGCGGCTGCTCGCCGGCCATCTCGACGACGGCGCGACGCTGCTATCATCGTCCGGCGGCACCAGCCGCATCTCCGGCATCCTCGCCGTCAACGGCGCCTACGACAGCAAGCGTGCTTCGGCGGAAGCCGGCGACACGGTGGCGCTCGGCAAGCTCGATCCGATCAAGACCGGCGACACGGTGTCGAGCGGCAAGACCCCGCCGGCCGCGCTCGCCGCGCTCGAGGCGACGCCGCCGGTGCTCGCGATCTCGATCGCGGCCCCCGATCGCAAGGACGACGTCAAGCTCGGCCAGGCGCTGGCGCGCCTGCACGAGGAGGATCCCTCGCTGATGATGGTGCAGAACGCGCAGACCCACGACATCGTGCTGTGGGGGCAGGGCGAGATGCATTTGCGCGTGGCCAGCGAGCGGTTGCGCGACCGTTTCGGCGTCAAGGTCACCTCGCATCCGCCCGCGATCGGCTATCAGGAGACCATACGCAAGCCGATCACCCAGCGCGGCCGTCACAAGAAGCAGTCCGGCGGTCACGGGCAGTTCGGCGACGTCGTGCTCGACATCAGGCCGCTGCCGCGCGGCGACGGCTTCAAGTTCGCCGAAAAGGTGGTCGGCGGCGCGGTGCCGCGCAACTACATCGGCGCGGTGGAGGAGGGGGTCGTCGACGGATTGACGCGCGGTCCGCTCGGTTTCCCCGTCACCGATGTGCAGGTGACGCTGACCGACGGCTCCTATCACAGTGTCGATTCCTCCGACCTCGCCTTCCGTACGGCCGCGCGGATCGGGCTCAACGAAGGCCTGCCACAATGCCAGCCGGTGCTGCTGGAGCCGATCCATGTGGTCGAGATCGTCTGCCCGACCGATGCCACGGCCAAGGTCAACGCGATCCTGTCGGCGCGGCGCGGCCAGATCCTCGGCTTCGACACCCGCGACGGCTGGAGCGGCTGGGATTGCGTCCGCGCCTTGATGCCGGAAGCCGAGATCGGCGAACTCATCGTCGAGCTGCGTTCGGCCACGGCCGGCAGCGGCAGCTTCACCCGCCAGTTCGACCACATGGCCGAAGTGACCGGCCGCGCCGCCGACCAGATCATCGCCGCGCATCGCGTCGCGGCCTGAGCTGTAAAGGAGGCGCCACTCTCTCGCTCCCTCGCCCCGTTCTCACGGGGAGAGGGTGGAGTGAGGGCCGTCTCCGCGAATGCGGTCTGATTTGTGAGTCGAATGCGCTCGACGGGCTTACGAGTCGGTTGGTTCGCCGCTCCAAGCAATAGCGTGTTCATCACCGGGGCGTCGCCCGCCGTCCAGCGTCGCCGTCGCGATGCGGCGCTCGCGCGCTTGACAGAGCCGACTGGACGCGAAATGGATCGCCTCGACAACACCCCGAGGCAAGCATGACCGTGACCAAGGCTCCCGCAGCCTGCCTGATCGGATGGCCGGCGGCGCATTCGCGCTCGCCATTGATCCATCATTACTGGCTGCGCACGCTTGGCATCGCCGGCGGCTATGTCATCGAGGCGGTCCCGCCCGAGGATCTGCGAGACTTCGTGCTGCGGCTGTCGCTGCGCGGCTTCGTCGGTGCCAATGTCACCATCCCGCACAAGGAAGCCGTGCTCGCGCTGTCGACGCCCGATGCGCGCGCACAGGCCGTGGGCGCCGCCAATACGCTGTGGTTCGAGGCTGGTGAGCTGCGCTCGACCAACACCGACGTCGAGGGCTTCATCAACAATCTCGACGCCAGCGCGCCCGGCTGGGACCGGGCCGAAGAGGCGCTGGTGCTGGGGGCGGGCGGCTCCTCGCGCGCGGTCGTGTTCGGCCTACTCGATCGCGGCATTGGACGCGTGCATCTCGCCAATCGTACCATCGCGCGGGCCGAGGCCCTCGCACGACAGTTCGGGCCGAACGTGCAGCCCATGACGTGGGACGGGATCAATGACGTGCTGCCGCGCGCAAAACTTCTCGTGAACACGACCTCGCTTGGCATGCACGGCCAGCCTCCACTCGATGTCGATGTGGCGCACCTGCCGCAAGCGTCCGTCGTCGCCGATCTCGTTTATGTTCCCCTGGTCACGCCGCTCCTTGCAGCCGCAACGGCGCGCGGACTGCAGATCGCCGATGGGCTCGGCATGCTCTTGCATCAGGCCGTGCGCGGCTTCGAGCTGTGGTTCGGGGAGCGCCCCGAGGTGACGGCGGAACTGCGCGCGCTGGTCGAGGCCGATCTCACAAAGACTTGAGCGAATAGCGGCGGTCTTCCGGAGTTCTCCATCCGTGGGGACAATCGGAGACCGTCATGTCTGTTCAACGTGCAACTTTCACACGTCCACTCATCGCCGTCGCGATGGTGGCCATCTCGACCCTCTATGCCTTCGCGCAAAGGGCCCCGGTGCCGACGCGCGTGCGCGGCACGATCGAAACCGTCGATAGCGACACTATGCAGGTCAAGTCGCGCAGCGGTGAAGACGTCAAGCTCCGCATCGCACCCGACATAAGCGTGTCCGGTATCGCGAAGACTTCGCTTGCCGACATCAAGCCGGGTTCGTTCATCGGTGCGACCACCGTGCCGGGCCCGGGCGGCGGCGAGAACGCCGTCGAGGTCCACGTATTTCCGGAGAGCATGCGGGGCACCGGCGAAGGCTCGCGGCCCTGGGACCTCAAGCCCAACTCCAGCATGACCAACGCGACGGTGGCCGAGAGCGTCGTCGGCAATGACGGCCACACGCTGCTCGTCAAGTACAAGGACGGCGAGAAGAAGGTGTTCGTCGCCGACAACACGCCAGTGGTGACCTTCGTGCCCGGCGAGAAATCCGACCTCAAAGCCGGCGCCAAGGTCATCGCTTTCGTCAAGCCGCTGCCGGACGGCTCACTCGAAGCCAATCGCGTCAGCGTCGGCCGCGACGGCCTGACGCCGCCGATGTGAGGCGGGCGAATTTAGTGTGCAACTGTCGCAACAATTTCACTCGTCGTCCCGGACAAGCGCCAGCGCAGATCCGGGAGCCATAACCACAGGGTGAAGTTGTTGCGCGAAGCAAGCAGCTCCGAGTCCCCATAACCACGTCCGTCTGTGGTTATGGGTCCCGGATCGGCGCTTCGCCCCTGGACAACGCTGCGCGTTGCCAAGAGCTGCGCTTGTCCGGGACGACAGCGGAGAATGTCGCGGGCGCCTGTGTATAAACTCAGGCGTTCATCACTCCGCAATGATGTGATCGTCGATCTCGTCGATCCGGTTGACGCCGCACAGGCCCATGGTCGTGAGCAGTTCCTTCTGGATGATGTCGATCGCTTTGGCGACGCCGGCCTGGCCGGCGGCACCCAGGCCATAGGCATAGGCGCGGCCGATCATGCAGGACTTTGCGCCGAGCGCGAGCGCGCGCATCACGTCCTGGCCGGAGCGGATGCCGCCGTCGAACATGATCTCCATCCTCTCACCGACGGCGTCGACGATCTCGGGCAGCATTTCGATCGAGGACGGCGCGCCGTCGAGCTGGCGGCCGCCATGATTGGACACAACGAGGGCCTGCGCGCCGGTCTTGGCGGCAAGCTCGGCGTCCTCGACGTCGAGGATGCCCTTCAGAATCAGCTTGCCCGGCCAGATGCTGCGGATCCAGTCGATGTCCTTCCAGTTCAGCGAGGTGTCGAACTGCGAGTTGATCCAGGTCGACAGCGACGTGATGTCGTCGCTGATCTTCAGATGACCGGCGAGATTGCCGAAGGTGCGGCGCTTGCCCTGCAGCACGCCGGAGACCCAGGCCGGCTTGGTCGCGAAATCGATCAGCTTCGACAGCGACCATTCCGGCGGCACCGTCATGCCGTTCTTGATGTCGGCATGGCGCTGGCCGATCACCTGGAGGTCGACGGTGAGCACGAGCGCGCTGCACTTGGTCGCGATGGCGCGCTCGATCAGCTCCCTGATGAAGCCGCGGTCCTTCATCACGTAGAGCTGGAACCAGAACGGCTTCTCGACACTGGCCGCGATGTCCTCGATCGAGCAGATCGACATCGTCGATTGCGTGAACGGGATGCCGGCGGCCTGCGCGGCGCGGCAGGCGTGGATCTCGCCGTCGCCGTGCTGCATGCCCAGCAGGCCCACGGGCGCGAGTATCAGCGGCATGGTCGAGGGCTCGCCGAGAATGGTGGTCGCGGTATCGCGCTTGGAGACATCGACCAGGATGCGCTGGCGAAACTTGATGGCCTGCATGTCCTCGCGGTTGGCGCGCAGCGTTTCCTCGGCATAGGAGCCGCGGTCGCAATAATCGAAGAACGCCTTCGGCACGCGGCGCCGATGCAGCGTACGGAGATCGTCGATACAGGTGATGTGCTTCATGAACGTTTCCCCGCCCGTCTTGCATCGGAAGATTTAGGGGTCATCTACCATGGTTGGACGCACAGCCAAATCGTTTGCAGATCCTCTGCAGGGAGGGCGCCATGACCAGACCGCACAGCCAGCCGACGCCGGAAGAGATCAAGGAGAAGCTCCGGCTCGAAGAAGCGCTGGAAGAGGGACTGGAAGAGACCTTCCCCGGCTCCGATCCCGTCAGCGTCATCCAGCCGCCGCCAAGCCTTGGGGACAGCCACATCAAGCGCACCGACTAGGCGGCGGGTTCCGCTCCGTTCCCGGCCGGCGAGCCGTAAATTTAACATTAACAATAGGTTATCAGGGGCCTCGGCGACCCTGGTTCCGTAATGATTCATCATATTTTTTGAAGCCAAGTTAGCCGCAATGGCCTTATAAGACCTCAGCAAATCAGGGATGCGGGCCCGTTTGGGCACCCGCTGGTTGTACAAGGGGATTCCCTGGTTGTTGCCTGGGGGACGAGATGAGCCGCAAATATTTCGGGACGGACGGGATTCGGGGCCGCGCCAACGGACTGATCACGCCGGAGCTCGCGCTCAAGGTCGGCCAGGCCGCAGGCCTGGCGTTTCAGCGCGGTGATCATCGCCATCGGGTCGTGATCGGCAAGGACACGCGCCTGTCCGGCTACATGATCGAATATGCCATGGTGGCGGGCTTCACCTCGGTCGGCATGGACGTGCTGCTGGTCGGCCCGATGCCGACGCCGGCGGTTGCGATGTTGACCAAATCGATGCGCGCCGATCTCGGCGTGATGATCTCGGCCTCGCACAATCTGTTCGAGGATAACGGCATCAAGCTGTTCGGCCCGCAAGGCTTCAAGCTCTCCGACGACGTCGAGAAGCAGATCGAGCTGCTGCTCGACGAATCGCTGGACAAGCGGCTGGCGCAGAGCGCCAGCCTGGGGCGCGCCCGCCGCATCGACGGCGTCCACGACCGCTACATCGAATTCGCCAAGCGCACGCTGCCGCGCGATCTGTCGCTCGACGGCCTGCGCGTCGTGGTCGATTGCGCCAACGGCGCCGCCTACAAGGTGGTGCCGGAGGCGCTGTGGGAGCTCGGCGCCGACGTGGTGCCGATCGGGGTGGAGCCGGACGGCTTCAACATCAACAAGGAATGCGGCTCGACCTCGCCGGAAGCGCTAGCCAAGAAGGTGCGCGAGATGCGCGCCGATATTGGCATCGCGCTGGATGGCGATGCCGACCGCGTCATCCTGGTCGACGAGCGCGGCCATCTCGTCGACGGCGACCAGTTGCTCGCGGTGATCGCGCAGAGCTGGAAGGAAGACGGCCGGCTGTCGCGGCCCGGCATCGTTGCGACCGTGATGTCGAATCTCGGGCTGGAGCGCTTCCTGAACGGGCAGGGGCTCGAACTCGTGCGCACGCCGGTCGGCGACCGCTACGTGCTCGAGCAGATGCTGAACGGCGGCTACAATCTCGGCGGCGAGCAGTCCGGCCACATCATCCTGTCCGATTATGCCACCACCGGCGATGGCTTCGTTGCTGCCTTGCAGGTGCTGGCAGTGGTGCAGAGGCTGCGCCGGCCCGTATCCGAGGTCTGCCACCGCTTCGATCCGCTACCGCAGATCCTCAAGAACGTCCGCCACAAGGGCGGCAAGCCGCTCGACGATAAGGACGTCAAATCGGCGATCTCCGACGGCGAGAACCGGCTCAACGGCCACGGCCGGCTCTTGATCCGCTCCTCCGGCACCGAGCCCGTGATCCGCGTTATGGGCGAGGGCGAGGATCGCGTCCTGGTCGAGGACGTCGTCGACACCATCGTCTCCGCGCTCGGCCACGCGGCGGCCTGAGCTCTTTCCTTCTCCCCTTGTGGGAGAAGGTGGCATAGGCGGGCCTTTGGCCGCCGTTCTTAAGAACGCCGAAGCGGAGCTTCGGCTATGGCGCCGGATGAGGGGTTGTCTCCGCGTACACAACTAGCAGGCGATGCGCGGAGAGAACCCCTCACCCGTCTCGCCGCTGCGCGGCGATCCACCCTCTCCCACAGGGGGAGAGGGGAAGACGAAGACACTCTCGCATCCCAGCCATCGACGATTGGCGGTGGTTCGGCCACAGCTTGCATCGTAACTAGCCGGATGCGGCGGTTCGCCGCGTCTGCCGGGATCGAGCCTTTGAACAAGCCTGTGGTGGTCTCCGAGGAAACGCTGACCGAGCCGGTCGTCGTCGTGCCGGCCGCGACCAAGACGGCCGCTGCCAAGCCGGGCGCGGGGCCGGCCTATGTCGTGCTCGCCGGCATCAGCTTCTCGCACTTCCTCAACGACACCATGCAGTCGCTGATCGCTTCGGTGTATCCGATCCTGAAGGACACCTACGCGCTCGACTTCGCGCAAATCGGCATGATCACGCTGGCGTTTCAGTTCACGGCTTCGCTGCTCCAGCCGGTGGTCGGGCACTACACCGACAAGAAGGCGCAGCCTTATTCGCTGGCGATCGGCATGGCCTCGACCTTCTTCGGCCTGCTGCTGCTCAGCGCCGCGCACCAATATCTCGTCATCCTCGTTGCAGCCGCGTTGGTCGGCCTCGGCTCGGCGGTGTTTCACCCCGAATCCGCGCGCATCGCGCGGCTTGCGTCGGGCGGCCGCTACGGTTTTGCGCAGTCGGTGTTCCAGCTCGGCGGCAGCTTCGGCACGTCGATGGGGCCGTTGCTGGCCGCGCTCATCGTCGTGCCATTCGGGCAGGGCAGCATCGCCTGGTTCTCCTCGATTGCGTTCCTCGCAATTGTCATCCTCTGGCGCATCGGCCGCTGGTACGCGCCGCAGATCACGACAAGGAAGGCGGCACCGGTTCACACCCAGCCGGGCGGGCCGAGCTCGCGCCGCGTCGCGGTCGCGCTGGCCGTGCTGGTGGCGCTGCTGTTCTCAAAACAGCTCTACGTGTCCAGCTTGTCGAGCTACTACATCTTCTACCTGATCGACCGCTTCGGCGTGTCGACACAGACCGCCCAGATCTATCTCTTCATCTTCCTCGCGGCGAACGCGGTCGGCGCGTTTCTCGGGGGGCCCTTGGGCGACCGTTTCGGCCGCAAGATCGTGATCTGGATCTCGATTCTCGGCGCGCTGCCGTTCACGCTGGCGCTGCCCTATGCCGGGCTTGCCGGCAGTGCGGTGCTGTCCGTGATCGTCGGCCTGATCATCTCCTCGACCACGTCGTCGATCATCGTGTTCGCGCAGGAACTGGTGCCGCATCGCTTCGGCATGATCTCCGGCGTGTTCTTCGGCGTCGCGTTCGGCATCGGGGGCTTAGTCTTACTGCGTCATAAATTTTTGCGCGATCGCGGACGCAGGATCGCTCTTGCGCAACATGGACATCGCGACAGACTTCTGACGAGGGCGAGAACGAGCCGTCGACGCATCGTCGCAATCGAGTTTGGAATGTGCCGTTCGGTGCGCAGCGGCGGAGCCTCTGGGTTTGTAACCTTCGGGAAGGGCAGGCGTTTGGAACAGCCCGGCTGAACGAGGCGCTGAGGGGGGAATCGTCTCCCTTTCGGAGATGAGGAATCCGTAAGCCGCTATGCATAGTGTGGCATGGTGGTGGAAGCCGCGCCAACCGCGCCCTTCGAAGTGGCCGAGC
>NZ_JADPKQ010000354.1:0-2235 GCF_023074015.1 Bradyrhizobium sp. 142 | reverse complement strand
TGGCTCCCTGAACGCAAAAGATAACTTCCGCTTTGAACGCGTCATCACCGGCTGGCGCGATGGAGCCGTTGTTGATTTAAGACGCAAAAGGTAATACCATTATGTCATATGATTCGATCGACGCAAGCGCAGAAAGCCGAACGGCTGAGGGCGGCGCGACGCTTGCTCGCGAAGAAAATCGGCATGGCGGAGGCGGCCTTGGCGCTGTCGCGCGAAAGCGGCTTGTCGCTGCGGCAAGCCTATCGCTATCTCGAAGTGGCCAAAAGGAAGGAGCCGCTCCTTTCCGCGCCGCCGCCGTCTGTGACGCTCTCCCTGAAGATGCCTGGCGATCTCGCCCAAAAACTCCAGGCGCATGCGGCGGCTTCCAGGCTTTCGGCAAGCGAGGTGATGCGCCGAGCGGTGGCCGCTTATCTCGCGTCTGTCCGCGAAGATGGCTGAGCGGCGAAAAAAGCGCGACGTTCGACTCGAATTTGCGTTCGATCGTCTCGTCGCCGCCAAACTTGAACAGGTTTACGAAATTCTCGTTCCAGATCAGGTGCGCTTCACGCGTGCTGGCGCCGATGTGACGGGAGGCGAAGATGAAAACCGCCGCGATTTACGCCAGAGTGTCGTCGGACAAACAGAAGGAGGAGAACACGATCGCCAGTCAGACGAGCGCGCTGATCGCTTTCGCGCGCGAGCAGAACTGCGACGTGCCGGCGGAATGGGTGATCGAAGACGACGGCTATAGCGGCGCGAGTTTGTTGCGCCCTGGGCTTGAACGACTGCGCGATCTCGCCGCAGAAGGGCGGATCCAAGCCGTGCTCGTCTACGCTCCCGATCGGCTGAGCCGGCGCTATGCGCATCAAATCCTTCTTATCGAAGAGTTCGCGCGCGCCGGCGTCGAGGTCTTGTTCATTCGCTCGAGACGGGCGGCGACGCCGGAAGACGAGCTGCTGCTGCAGTTTCAGGGCATGATCGCCGAGTACGAACGCGCGCAAATCCTAGAGCGGTCGCGACGAGGGAAGCGCCATCGCGCCCTTCAAGGCCAAGTGAGCGTGCTTTCTGGCGCTCCGTTTGGCTATCGCTACAAGCGCAAGACCGATCACTCTGCCGCCTCTTATGAGATCGACGAGCGACAGGCCGGTGTCGTGCGCTGGGTCTACGAGCTTTACACCGCAAAAAACCACAGCATCGGCGCTATCACGCGCCTGCTCAATGAGCGCCAGATTCCGACAGCCAAAGAAACCGGCCGCTGGGAGCGCTCGACGGTTTGGGCGATGCTGCGCAATCCCGCGTATAAAGGAATGGCCTGCTTTGGCAAGACGCGGATCGCGCCGCGCATGCGTGTGACGCGGCCGTTGCGATTGCGCGGCGGCGCCGCGCCTCGCAACAGCGCCAATCATGAACTTCCTCGCACAGAGTGGATCGAAATTCCTGTGCCGACCATCATCAGCGAAGAGACCTTCGCATTGGCGAACGAGCTTTTGGAAGCCAACAAGAAGCATGCCCCGCGACGCACGATCACGCCGAGCGCCCTGCAAGGATTGTTGAGCTGTGCCAAATGCGGCTATGGGCTCTATCGCACCTCCACCAGGTCGAGCGCTCGAACCATCCATTACTACCGCTGCTTGGGCTCGGATGGCTGGCGCCGGCTCGGCGGGCCGGTCTGCGACAATCGCCCGATGCGCCAGGATTTGCTGGACGAGGTGGTATGGAAAGAGATCGCGCGGTTACTTGAAGACCGACACCTCATCGAAGACGAACTTGAGCGCCGACTCAAGGCGGCGCGCAACGCCGATCCCACACAGCGCCGGGAGGAAACGCTTCGCCGCGATCTTGCGCGCGCCCGGAAAAGCATCGAGCGTCTCCTCACGGCCTATCAGGAGAGCCTTCTCTCACTTGAAGAGCTGCGCGGTCGCATGCCCGATTTGCGCAGCCGCGAACAGGCTTGCCTGTTGGAGCTGCAAGCGATCGAAGACCAATCGAAGGAACGGGAAGTTTGTCTGCGTCTCGCCGAATCCGTGACGAGCTTCCTCGACCGCCTGCGCTCGTCCGTCGGCGCGCTCGATATAATCGAACGCCAACGCGTGCTGCGCCTTCTCGTGAAGGAAGTCCTCGTTGGCGACGACAAGATCGTCATCCGGCACTCAATCCCCCTCCCATTCACCCCTCCGGGTGGAAAGGCGCCCGGCGTCGCCGATAGTTCCGTGACCGCTCCTCCACCGCAAAGTTATCTTTTGCGTTCAGGGAGCC
>NZ_JADPKQ010000095.1:0-2382 GCF_023074015.1 Bradyrhizobium sp. 142 | reverse complement strand
CGAGGCCGCGCTTAAGAACCGGCAGAAGCATTTCGTCATTGACGGCGAAGCCGTAGTGCTTGGGGTGGACGGCGTATCGGATTTCAACGCGCTGCATTCACGCAAGCATGAGCACGAGGTGCAGCTTTACGCCTTTGACGTGTTGGCGATGGGTGGGGACGATCTGCGCGACCTGCCGCTGCACTTGCGAAAGACAAATCTTGAACGGCTGATGGCTCGTCGGCCGGATGGGATCACCGTGGCGCCTTTCGAACGCGGCGAGATCGGGCCGGACCTATTCCGCGCTGCGTGCCGCATGGGCCTAGAGGGATTGGTGTCCAAGCACCGCGATCGGCCCTACCGTGGCGGCCGGCAGAAGCACTGGATCAAGGTGAAGAACCGAAGCCATCCAGCGATGGAGCGCGAGCTATGAAAGTGTGGATCTAGGATCAGGGCGAGGATTTGAAGGTCTTCGCGACTGAGGAAGTCGCACAGGCTTGGCCCGATGAGAAATCCCGAAGGGGTGGCTTTCGAGTACGAGGTTCTGCGTATCGACGTAAAAAACGGCCCCAGCGCTAACGAGGGGAACAGCTGGGGCCGTTGTCCATACTCCGGCCTCGTCAGGGGGGCTATCGGGACCGAAGCATATCGAGAACGGGGCGCGTTGCCCTTTGTTCCTCACTCAGAAGCACGCAGATTTTCCGCGCTGCTCTTACCGCGCCTCGGATCAACTTTGACCTCGTAAGAGACTTTCTGTCCCTCACGCAAGTCTGAGAGGCCCGCGCGCTCCACTGCGCTTATGTGTACAAACACATCTTGGCCGCCGTCATCGGGTTGGATGAAACCAAATCCCTTGGTCGCGTTAAACCACTTCACAACACCTGTCGCCACGTCCGTCTCCTGCTTAAGCAATATCGATAGAGTAAATCAGGCTGGAACGACGCCCGCAAGACTGCTCCGGTTTTGGCTTGGGTTGGCGGCGTCCCGCCAGCCCTTGCCAAGCCAGCGCCGCGGGCGTCCCCACTGCGCCGACACTGAGTCGTGATCAAGCGTCCTCGATCGCCGCACTCAATTTTATCAGCCGCAGGTCAGCCTCTCGCTGCGAATGCAACTGACAAACCTTCAAGAACTGTTCGTAATCCTTCTGAAGTAGCTCGCGCAATCGACGCTCAAGCAGCTTCCGCATTTCACGTTCTATATTCAGCGCGCGCCGCAAGGCTCGATTGTCATCGCTGCTCATTTGCCCGTTCCGGAAAGCGCCAAGCTACGCACTCGGCTTGCTCCAATTCGTCGAAGTCCGGATCCAAGACGGCCGGCGCGAACTTCGACCAGTCTGTTTCCGATTGATCAGTGGGCTCCTGGCGCATCCGCTTTCGTTTAGGTGTCATAGGTGCCTCGTCACGTAAGTCACCAATAGTGGACTGGTTCGGGCACGCCGGAGCCTAGCGGGTCATTGATCACGACATCGCCGCCGACGGCTTCGACGGTCGGGTCCGACGTGCCGGAGTTCTTCGTGAGCCACATAGACGTATTCGCTGGGACATTAACCGCGCTCCCCGGCCGGTTTACGTCCAGCAAAACTATCGCGGTTGCGCCGCCAACTGTGCGGACATGAAACCGTGAGACGGTCTTGACGGCGATTATCTCGCCTGCGCGGAGTGTGTACGGTCCCTCTACATAGCCGCCCATTACTCGAACTCCTCAATCTGCTTGTCGGAAACAGCCGTAACCTCATCCTGCCATGGCTGAATCAGGATGCGCGGCACGAACTCGGAATGTTGCAGGCTACGCAACCCTTCCTCGAGCCGATTCCGCGTGAAGTGGAACGTCCTCAACTGAGCCGCACGGCAGTTTTGATTTTGCAAGGTGCGCTCGACGGCGTTCAGGCGAACGAACGCCTTACGCAGCGTCTCCAAGGCGGCGACGTACTCAGCGCCTGCTGCCTCGCGCTCGTCGTCGAGTTGCTTCGCGTTCACGACTGATCGATCCCCAATGCCTTCTTGAGTGGCGCTGGCATCTGCTTTTGCACGGGCGGTGCCTGCTGCACGACGTCGGCCGCCAAATTGACATTGATGACAGGTTGGAGCGGCGGGATCGCTTGCTTGGCGAAGCTGTCGGCGTTTAGGCGTTTCGTGGCCATAGTTGGTCCTTTCGTGTGGTTGGGTTACGCGGCGAGCGAACGCTCGATTTCCGCTTCGATGTGGCGTTGATCGGGGACAGTCGTGTTCAGGAAATCGTCTAGCATTACAGTTGCTTTGTTTGCGGGCTTCTGAATCCATGGGCAACCATGATTCGAATGTCGTGGGCGCGGGCCGCGTCGGTTGAGGAGACGCTTGCGTTGTGGGCGGCGTCGCTTCGAGAGATCAAGAAACGGATACGTCCGTTGTTCACGCAAGAGCGTGT
>NZ_JADPKQ010000017.1:0-2391 GCF_023074015.1 Bradyrhizobium sp. 142 | reverse complement strand
GACGACATGACCCCGGATCAAGCCTACTTCAACCTTCCGCCGCTCCGCGTGGCGGCCTAATCTCGGCAGAGGCTCCACTTATCGACGCGGAAAGTCTGTTCAGACAAGCGGGACCAGCTCTGGTCGCCAAGAAGAAGCATAAAGCGTAGGTGCGTCGCATCTCAATTCCCTCCTAAAATAAGCTGATTGAAAATTATGTCGGCCCATTGGGCCAGAGCAGATTAGCACAATCAATATGGAGGCAGGGTTATATTGGATGAGGAAGACCTCGACATCTTCCGCGGCGCAACACGGTTCGCGGAGCAAAGCGTCAGCGTCATCTCGGTACCGGCTCCGTATTGCGGATGACGGGGCGGAATGGTCGAGGAAAGCGCCGGACATAGGCTGTAGGTTGTCGACGTAGCGGTTGGCCGCTCGGAACAGCGCGAGGATGACTTGGCTAGCAGCATCAAAATGACGGCGAACTGAGGTAAGCCCGGCGGACTGTGAATTGCGGGGAAATCACCAGCGGATCGGCACGATCAACTTAGGTTTCTGCTTGTATGTTGTTGCTATGCCACGCCAACGCACCAACTCTGCTCTGGATCAGTACGAGCTGACGGTCGATGAGATCGTCGCCGCTTGTGACGGTGATCTGCACGATGCGCTTCGAGCGCTCATGCTCCTCAATGAGCAGCTAGAGCAGGAGCTGGCGCTTATGAGCGGGGTCTGTCTTCCTGATCAGCGACTGCACTAAGGCCTGTGCGCGGTGTAGGTGGCGCCCAGCGCATCGGCGTCATCTCGGCCGCCGCGTCCATGTTTGAGATCACGCGCGCGCTACAATGGGGAAGACGCCGGG
Organism: Bradyrhizobium sp. 142; assembly: GCF_023074015.1. NCBI lineage: Bacteria > Pseudomonadati > Pseudomonadota > Alphaproteobacteria > Hyphomicrobiales > Nitrobacteraceae > Bradyrhizobium > Bradyrhizobium sp. 142. Next base: position 1,553 of record NZ_JADPKQ010000017.1, on the reverse strand, counting down.
CATTGGGTTAAGGTTGCGGACCAGCGCATTCCTAATGCGCAAGCCGCAACCCCGCTACCTGGACGACCGCGGACCAAGAAAAAACCACTGATTAGGCCAACCACTTGAACGATCATGCACTTTCCGCAGTTATGGTCTGTCAAAGTCTCTTCGAGTCATGTTGTCGCGCTAGCGCGCGGGATTTTGACAGCAAACTCAAATGCTTATTGGCATAGCAGTTTTCGGCGACCTACATCAGCGTTTTTTTGCAAGAGCGCTGATGACCTTGCATCCTGCTCAAGGCTTTACAATCGTTCAGGATTTTTCTTGAGCGCCGAATAATCTTGGCACAACGGGGCGAGGCTGACCCAATGGCGACATCGGTTTGGATTGTCCGAGCCAACAGCACGGAGCCAATGTGGTGGACCAATTTCAACGACTCGAAATACACTTTTTCGGAGCAGTTATCCGGGCCGACGGAGTGGTCGGCATAGCTGCGGCGGTTGTGATTATAACCATCATTCTATTGATGTACTTGCACCCCGAGGGGCTGTGATCCGACAATGGCGCTAACGCTCAAGCAATTAATAGAGTTCTACCGAAGTGATTTGGACTCGCCTTTCCAAAAACTTCGCTATCAGGTGCGCATCAAGCAGGGCCGCACGTTCGATCGGATAAGTGAAAAATACGGCCACCATCAGCTCCGAGGCATTAAGGCGCCAACGCTGGTTTACTGGTACAAAGTTTCGGGTTCTGGCGGTAGGGTTGCCGCTGCGAATGAAACGATCGCGCGGCTTCGGGCTCTATTTAAATTTGGCTTTACGCTGCTCGAAGATCCAGAGTGCAAGCGTCTTGCGGAGCTCCTTCGCGAGAGCCGGTTTGGCACTCAGGGACCACGTCTCGTGCAACTTACTGCCGAGCACGTCCAAGCAATCCGCCGCACTGCTCGCGAACACTTTGGTTGGTATTCGATAGCTCTCGTCCAAGCGTTTCAATTCGAATTGAGACTTAGCCAAAAGGATGTAATCGGTGAGTGGGTTCCTATCGACGAGCCGGGAAGCTCCGATTTCGAAATCCATGGTCGGAAGTGGCTTCGTGGCCTACGTTGGTCCGACATCGACAAAAATTTGATCTTGCGACACACGACAGGATCAAGCGGCCGCCTGATCGAAGTCGATCTGAAGAAGGCTCCGATGGTGCTGGCGGAGGTCAAGGCAATTGGCCTCGACATTTTGGCCCTTCCATCGTCCGGCCCAATCATCATAAACGATGTTACCGGCTTACCTTGGTCCACGACCGAATTCCGCAGAAAGTGGAGATTGGTGGCTAAGCAGGCTGGGGTACCTGATCTGGTAAAGAACAGGGACAGCGTTCCGACGGGAACTATAGTGGGCGGACCGGATCAGGCTCCAGTCTCGCAGCGGATTACGCTTGCGCGCATAGGTCAAAGTTTAAGAAGGGGCCGTCGCTAGAAGGTAACCGGCATGAGGCCCCCACCTCGCCATCGCGAGGTTCGCCTGCGATACAGCCTGGCATGAGCTGATCGGTGGAGGTGAAGCGATGGCAAATGCCAT
>NZ_JADPKQ010000358.1:0-2404 GCF_023074015.1 Bradyrhizobium sp. 142 | reverse complement strand
GCCGACACTCCTCAAAGCCATTGTCAGCACGCTACAAACCCTCACGCCGCATCTCCGAGCTAAAATTCACCCGGTCTTCCAATAAAGCCCGGTACAAAGCAAACCGAATTCTTGCCCAGCCTCTGCGCTCCATCCGGGCTACGAAACACGCGGGCCGCTACGTCGTCAGCTTTGCGCCCGCCATCAGGATATCGCTGGCGATCTGGCTCGAGCGAATTGCGAATTCGTCGCGGAGGCGAACTGCGGCGGCCGGATCGCTTTCGAGCACGCGCTGAAACAGGCTGCGTGCGATGCGGATGACCGAAGAATGCTCGATCGCGATCGCGCCCGACGGCCGCTTCATCGGCACGACCAGCGCAAGTTCGCCGATCAGCGCACCGGGACCGGCGATCATTTCGGCGCCGGCGCCGTCATCGACCCGAAAGGCGCCGCGCTGAACCACGAAGCCGGCATCGGCGTCGTCGCCGAGATTGAACAGGACGTCGCCGGGAACGAAGTCGCGCGGCTCGGAACCGATCGCCAGCATGCGCAACGAGGCGTCTCCCAACAGGCGCAATGTCGGGACACGCTCGAGAAGCGCTACGTCGTCATCGATTGACATTCAGGTCCGAGGCTCAGGGCACGCAATCTAAAACGATTCGCACACCCCCGAAGCGTATCACGGCACCAGCTTGTAGCCACCGGCTTCGGTGACCAGGATTTCCGGGTTGGCGGCATCCTTCTCGATCTTCTGGCGCAGACGGTAGATGTGGGTTTCCAGCGTATGGGTGGTGACGCCGGAATTGTAGCCCCAGACCTCCTGGAGCAGGGTCTCGCGCGAGACCGGCAGCTGGCCGGCCCGGTAAAGGAAGCGCAGGATCGCCGTCTCCTTCTCTGTCAGCCGCACCTTGCGCGCATTGGCGGCGGTCAGCATTTTGGAGCCGGGACGGAAGCTGTAGGGGCCGACCGAGAACACCGCGTCTTCGCTGGCTTCGTGCTGGCGAAGCTGGGCGCGGATGCGGGCGAGCAGCACGGCGAAGCGGAACGGTTTTGCGACATAGTCGTTGGCACCGGATTCCAGGCCCAAAATCGTGTCGGAGTCGGTGTCATGCCCGGTCAGCATGATGATCGGAGCCTTGAACCCGCCCTTGCGCAGGGAGCGGACCACCTCGCGGCCGTCGGTGTCGGGCAGGCCGACATCCATCAGAACGAGATCGGGGGAATTGGCCTTTGCGGCGCTTGCGCCCTTGGCGCCGGTATCGACGGCGGAGGCTTCAAATTCTTCGTGCAGCGATAATTGCTCCACCAACGTATCGCGCAGATCGGTATCGTCATCCACGATCAGGATCTTGCGGGCATTGGCCATAGGGGGTCATCCTTTTGGGGTCCGGCTCGGCGCGCATGCATGCCGCGCTCAGCCGTGATGGGAAAGTTAGGGGTCGCCGTTATTATTATTGATGTTCGTCTAGAAGTAGTGGGCTGTTACCGATTCACAAGCCAGAACCACTCTAACCCAGAATAGCAGGGCGCTTTGATGAATGTCCTGTAATGAATTCGACATCGCAATTTCACATGAAAACAGAAGATAACTCAGTCGGTTACACCAGGCAAAGGCGCTCCGGGCCGCTACGAGCGATCCGCGTTAAGCCCGCTGCCGGTAACCCGCGCCGGGGCTGGCTGACGGCCGGACAGCTGACCATTCCGGTGGCGCTGGGGCTGGGCGGCATTCTGGCCAACAAGCGTGAGGGCGACGGCGGCACACCAAGGGGCAGCTTCCACCCGCGGCGATTATGGTGGCGGGGCGACCGCCACAGCCGCCCGCAGACCTTCTTACCGGCCCGGACCATCAGCAGTGAGGATGGCTGGTGCGAGGACCCCGGGAATCGCCACTACAACCAGCCGGTCCGGCTCGGTCGTGCGCAGGGCGGCGACCGGCTCAAGCGGGAGGACCATCTCTATGACTTCATCATCGAGATCGACCACAACACCAGGCCGCGCATTGCCGGCCGCGGCAGCGCGGTGTTCTTGCATCTGGCACGCGACAATTTCGGCCCGACCGCAGGCTGCGTCTCCATGAGAAAAGCCGCGATGCTGCAATTGCTACGGCGGCTCGGACCGCGGACAAAAATCATCATCGGGTGAGGGGCCGTTGGGCAAGGTGTCGGTGAGCTTCGCGTAATCACCGCGCACTCCGCAGTCATTGCGAGCGTAGCGGTCGCGGTAGGGACGCTCATTGCTGAGCGCCCCCCGCACAGATCCGTACGTGCGGCTTTCCCGCATACGGCTCCCACCTCGGGTGAGTGACGGCGAAGCGTGCTCGCGGCCAAGGATGACGGATGTTGGGCCTGGGGAGGCAGTCACAGGCGAGGCGACTGATCGTCTCCCACCTCATGCCATCGGTCTGGCTGCGGCGCCGGAGCGTGCG
>NZ_JADPKQ010000033.1:0-2423 GCF_023074015.1 Bradyrhizobium sp. 142 | reverse complement strand
CTTGAGCCGGCCATGCCGCTCCAGCGAAGGCAGCAACGTCGGAATCATTACCCGGAGCCGCTTGCCGCAGATCCGATCCGAGGCCTCCCACAGCGCCACCAGTGCATCCCTGATAGGGGCGCCATAGGTCGGCTTTCGCTGCCGCCGGGCCTCCGGCGAAATTGCGACATGGCTGGCCAGCGCCCGAACCGCGTGCTTGCGATGCCAGCCCGTCACCGCGCAAAGCTCGTCGAGAATGCGCCCCTTATCTGCCCGCCCTGCTGATCGATAGCGGTCTACCACCGCCGCCGTGATCTCGCGCCGCGCACCCATGCTGATCCGTCCTGCCATCGGCAACACCGATCCGATTCGGTATCGCGGCCCCACTCCTGACGGTCAGTTCTCCGGTAACATTCTTGATGAGGCAATGCGCCTGCCAAGTAGCATCCGAAACTGAGGTGAAACCCAGACCGAAACTAGTTCCGCTCAGCTTCGTCGCGGAACCTAATTGGCGGCCGCTAACCGGCAAATTGCTTATCTTAAATAATCATGATGACTCCATCGCAAAATTGAAAAATATGTTTGGGGAAAACATGGGAGGTTGGAATGGAAGCTGCCCGCCGCTTTCGCGCAATGGCGTTGCTTTGCCGACAGACTGCTGCGCGTCAACCTGAGAGAAGCTGGAAACTGCTCGCAGAGGCAGAATACTGGGAGCATCTGGCGGCTGCGGCTTTGGTTCACTGAGGTTTGGTCCAGCGATTGTTTGTCCTTTCTCTCTTCATCGACTTCTTTCAAATCATATTGTGAGGCAGGAGATGTCCAGGACGCGTCAGAGTTATACTTGTGCTGTTCTGAGCGAGCGGCTCCAAACGCTTGTGGCGGAGCTTAGAGAGGTGGAGAAGCTTCGAAGTAAGCTCCGACAGATAGGAGCGAGAGCGATCGGCAGAAGACGGCCGGCCAGAGCGGGCAGCAGAGCAATAGGCCGTTCGGACACGAGGCGCTGCGCCTTGCTGTAGCCAGCGCGCGCACTAAAGATCGGAAAAGCCTAATCCCGCTGCGTCATTTGTACATTTCGGCGCGGCGCTACTCGACAGTAAGCGTAGCTCTGCGGCCCTTTGATTGGCGCTTGCGTCTATTTTGATCGCAGTTTGCGCGGGCGTGGCTTCCAAATTCCAGACAATGCGTTGACGGCGGCCTCGATCGCCTTCCTGTCGATGACGTTGGGATCGAACTGTTCGGGGCCCCAGAGGCGCATGTGTTCGTGCTCCGGATGGGTGGGGTCGCTGATGGCGTCGAGGTATTCGGCATAGCCGGGCGCACCGCCGACGTCCTCCGGAGGACAACGACCGGCGGCCTCGAGCAAGAAGGGCAGGCCCTCTGTCGGCGTGTCGTCGAACCATTTTTCGAGCTTGATCACATGATCCCAGCTGTCGCCGAAGTCGTAGAGATAATGGATCGTCTTGGCGCCGGTCTCGTGAACGATATCGCTGAGCCGCGCCTTGCGGGCATCGATGGTAACCGGCATGAGCAGCCACGTAGGCAGTTGTTAGCCAGCGCGGGCGTAGCGGATCGGCATCCAATACTGGCGCATGGCCTCGACGGCCGCCGGGATATCGCTGTGGGCGTTGCGCAGGAATTGCTCGGTCTGGCGGGCCTTGTTTGTCGGTCCGAGCAGCGGACAGCCCTGATCGTCTTCACAGTGAATCAGGATGGGCAGTAGCAGTCCGTGATTGACGTTGCGGGTGTCGAGCAGAGGCGCCCAAGCCGATATTCTAGCATTACAGTTGTCTTTTTGATTTGACATGAGCGCGTTGAGCGGCAGCCTGATGAGCTCTGCGCCAGAAAGACCATGCGATGATACGTGCGGGTTGAATACGCTTTCGAGCAAGTCTGATGGCAATGCGGCGGATTTCCTGGATTGACCAACGGATCAGCGGCGGCGTGGGTGTGCTTTGGCTTTTGCCGGGGGGCGGCGTTTGGTTTTTTTGGGCGGTGGCGGATTGGCGCGATGGCGGATCGCGGCCATCATGGCGAAGGCGAGCATCACCAAGGACACATGACGGTGCCAGCCATGCCAGGATCTGCTCTCGTTGTGATCGAGCCCGAACTCGTTTTTCGCGGTTTCAAAGCTGTCCTCGATCGCCCATCGATGGCCTTCGACCGCGACCAGCGTTTCAATTGATGTTCCCGCTGGGCACCAGGTGGTGAAGAAGGCGAGGTCATCATCGGCGATGCGACGACGGATCAGTAGACCGCGCGTCCATAAACCATCATTTGCGCTGTTGAACTGCTCGGCCTCGAGGTCGGCCAATTCGAGATAACACCAGTCGTGCAGCCGCGGTCCCTTGGTTCCGGCTCCCGCCGACAGGCGCTTCCAGTCGGACGGGCGCCGCGTCCGGGCGAGGTCCGCGGCCGTACCGGCGACCGGCGGTCGCTTGCCCCAG
>NZ_JADPKQ010000412.1:0-2428 GCF_023074015.1 Bradyrhizobium sp. 142 | reverse complement strand
CGAGGCCGCGCTTAAGAACCGGCAGAAGCATTTCGTCATTGACGGCGAAGCCGTAGTGCTTGGGGTGGACGGCGTATCGGATTTCAACGCGCTGCATTCGCGCAAGCACGATCGCGAGGTGCAGCTCTACGCCTTTGACGTGTTGGCGATGGACGGCGCCGACCTTCGCGACCTGCCACTGCATCTGCGAAAAACAAAGTTACAGCGCCTGTTAGCGCGGCGGCCGGACGGAATAACCGTGGCGCCGTTCGAGCGGGGCGACATTGGGCCTGATCTGTACCGCGCCGCCTGCCGGCTGGGGCCTAGAGGGGCTTGTCTCGAAGCACCGCGATCGGCCTTACCGCGGCCGGCAGACAGAAGCACTGGATCAAAGTCAAGAACCGCAGTCATCCCGCAATGGGGCGCGAGCTATAACAGTCGGCGGCTCGGCACACTGCCCCCGCCGAAACCTGTGCCGAGCCTAGCCGATCTCGCTGATCGAATTCCGACCGGCTGATGTCGATATTGTACCAACTATGCAGTTCTGAAAATTGCCTCGCTGCAACACTCGCGAATTTTCGACAGCGCTGCCGCGAGTAACCGCTCCTGCGAATAATTGCGACCATCCAAATTCCCGCCAGCGTGCACTCTGTAGCGTCACCGCCACACTCCACCATGTTCCGTCGCGGAACAACATCTTGGGAGTCAAAGTGCCCGCCAAATTCTGAAATCATTCCTGTCAGCCGGGGCTGGAAGTGATCATTACGTAAACACTCAATTTTCCCGGACAGGCCGCAGGGCCGGGTAGGTCCTGCGGCCTTTTTCGCGAGCAGTTTGTCGCCGGCACGCCGTGAACGGTCTACATCACGACGCCGTGTATGAAGCCGTTTCTTCCTCCCCACGCAATGACGCTGAAACAAAGCAGTCCAAGACTGAACGGCGTTGACGTCGTACTAGGAGGGTTAAATGCGAACATTATTTGTCGGCGCCGCTCTACTGGCGATCGCATTCGTGGGGTGTTCAACCCTGATCTCGGCCTCCCTGTCTGCAGCTCGGGATGCGAAGGCCGCAACATTCTCCGAGCGCTTTGCTCCGGCCCTGAAGTCCGCCACTAGCGGCTAAATGGAATCTGGAGCTAACGGCCGCGGTCACGATCCAATTACAACGCCACCGATGCTGCCGCCGATCGGCGCCGTGATAGTGATGCCGCTGTTGTTGCCAGGAGTTGAAGCTGTTCGTGGCAACAGGCGATCCCGTGCAAGTGTGACCGCGGAAGCTGCAATACTCCATGGTCGAGGTCGCCAAATTGCTAGGTGGTTTCGCCGTCACACGTCGTGTTCAGTTCCTGTAACCAGGCGACACGCCAGCGCCGAGCAAGCCAGCGAATTTGCTCTTGCGTTGCTCTGCATCGGGCAGTTTCAGCGCAGCACGACTTTTTGGGTCTAGTCCCAGGCGATCCCCCAAGGACGCAAGTTGTGCCGCTTGCTGGCGCGCAATTTTGATCCAAACATTTTCACTTTCGGCGCCGCGCTTCGTTTTGCTGGTCCACACGAATCCAGGGCTACCCATTTCATGGGTCGCGCGCTTGTGGATGGCCCATGCCGTCGCAAATGCGGACAGGACAAAGCTGTCGAGCGCGGAATAGACATTCGGCGGCATCGACTGCTTGATGACGTCGATGCAGCCACGGGCGTCGTCCGACAAATGTTCTGGGATGAAGGGCTCCCCAATCCCTCAACGCCCGACAGATCGAGCGGTCGACGGCCCGGATTCCCTTCCAAACGGGCGATTTCGACAAGCTTTTTGCGTCTTCCCATATTGCAAAATGTCCCACTTTTTCGAATTTCGCGCCGTCTACAATGAGACCCCGGAAGCGGTTGGCGCTCCCCACTTGGTAGACAATTACACCGCCCCCGGTGTGTCATTGCCTGTAGCTCATCAGGCAAAGCCCTTCGGCTGAGTATTCCGAAATCGGCCCACTCCCAGAATGCGTATGATACCGCTTGGTATTCTGACTCCGCGACCGGCAAGCCCGCCAAGATACGACGTTCCATGTCGCCCATCAGCGCCCTTATTTCAGGGGAGACGACAGCGCTGCCGGCGCGAGCGAGCCGATCCTCTGCGATATCGAACAGGGTTTTGAAGGCCTGCTTTGGGATCACCATTGCCGCGCCTCGCGGGCCCGCCGAACTTCGCATTCAAGTTCCAGTTTTCAGGCCGCGATCTTGATTGCGTTGGGGTTGCTGCCGCTCCTGGAGCCGCTGGTTGCCAGGATAGACTTGTCCGCATCCGCGCCCGGCGCGGCCATCAGATCGCCGCGGTGGCCGTGGCTCGCAAGCTCACTGTGCTCTGCTGGCATTTATTGACGAAGGGCGAAGATTACCTGTGGGCGCGCCCAGCCCTGGTGGCCAACAAGACCCGCGCAATGCAACTTCAACCCGGACATCCG
>NZ_JADPKQ010000541.1:0-64279 GCF_023074015.1 Bradyrhizobium sp. 142 | reverse complement strand
CCGACCTCCTGCTGGGCTACGCCCTCCCTGCGTCACGAGCCCGGCGAAGCTCTCTCATCCTGATTGACGCTGCACTTCCATCCTGATTGCCGCGCCGCAGACGCCCTCACTCGAGCCTTGACGGGCGCACGCCCGACGAGGCTTACTTCGGCACGCAAGCTATGGTGATGGCCGCATGACCGTCGCCGACGATTTTGTCGTCGCTCTGGTCGGGCTACGCCCCTCCCGACGCAACGACAAAATCGTAAGGTTCCGCGTTCAGCATAACCCGGCAGGAATCCACTTAAATCCCGCGGGGCGCTGTCCAAACAACCGGGGCCAGCTCTCCATATAGCGTGCCCGCTGCACGGCCCACTCGTCGTTCTGTTCGAGCAGGATCGCCCCGATGAGGCGGACGATGACATCCTCGTTGGGGAAGATGCCGACCACCTCGATCCGCCGCTGGATCTCTGCCGTTGAGACGTTCGATAGCATCAAGGTTCGCGAGAGCGCGCGCGTTCCGCTGGCAATGCCGGGCCGCCATAATCACTCTCAACGTTCAGGCGCTCGGTCGCGAAGACGACGAGCTGCATCGGCGTGAGTTCGGCGGCAAGACCATGCAGCGCCTGGAGCTTCAAGAGAACATCCTTTGCGAGGGGGTTAATGACGTCGTCCGCCCGCGTCCGCAGCTGGAAGCGTCGGCGCCCGTCCTGATCGGGAGAGAGCGCCGCCGTGATATCGAGAACGTCTTCGTTGCATAGCCCGACAATGGGACCTCGCATGAAGGCGCCGAAGTGTCCAGCGGGTCCGCAAGTGCGCGGACCAGGATGACGACGTCCTAACGTTCTGGCGCCGGAAGAGCGCGTAACGTGCCTGGGAGGCCACTGCGATGCGTTGCGCTTCAAGGGCGCGTTCATAGCGCCAGAGTATGCATCGGCGCAAGCAATGTGATGTCGCCTGCGCGCAAGTATCGCTCCGTCCCCTCGCGGCGGCAGATTCTCAGGGCGCCAATAAGGCGCGCGCACAGCTGGGCAACAGCTGCCGCTTCCGCTTCGCGCTCGTCCTCGTCGCTTGCGTCCCGCGGAACGCCGATTGTCAGCTTTGCTGTAGCAGCGAACGGCAACGGCGGCAGCGCAAGGGTCGAAGCGAGCGGTACGAAGCCGGGCTGCCCCTTCTTTCCGAGAACGTCCTGAAATACGCGGTTGACGTGCGCATAATCTCCGGGCGGGATCTGAAATTCGCGGTGACAGCAAGCAGCCAGCCGTTCTTGGTCTTGCCGATCACGGACTTCGCCAGCGCGTAAGATTCTACGTCAGCGCTGCGAAAGCGATAGATCGCCTGTTTGTGATCTCCCACCAGAAACAGCGCCCCGGGGCGCAAGACGGCATTGCTCCAGGTCGCTGGCTGCGACATGCGCGGCTATGCAGAATACGATTTCCACCTGCACGGGATCAGTATCCTGGAGTTCATCGACCAGCAGATGCGCATAGCGGCCAGCGAGCCAGGCGCGCGTGTCGGAATTCTCGCAGACAAGAGCTCGCGGCTGCCGCAAACAAGTCGTCGAAAACGAGGACGGCCGCCTCGCGTTTGCGCGGTCGTAAGCCTCGACCACTCCGGTTAGGTGCGCAGCGCTTCATACACCAGGCATTGCGATGGAGCCGATCAGCGTTCGATAGGCCGCGAACTTTCTCGAAGTGTTCGGCCGCTTCCTGTCCGCGACGCCGCCCATCCGCCTCGCCGAGAGCCTGCTGCCAAGCGCGCATCCTGTTATAGGGCAGTAAGTCGATACTTTTCTGCCGCATCATGCTGATGCGCGGCGGCAGGGTCAGGCGCCACAGATCGGAAAAGGCGGCGTTCGCGTGATCGCCCCCAAAGAACGCAGAGAGGCGCTCGAGATCGGTGATGAGCTCCGCTGTCCACGTCTCTCCTGGTCCCCGCGGTCCGGGCGAGTGGGACAATCGGGTGTCGGTGCAGTCGCGCTGCGATGTTCGCGCCGGAGGATGGCAAGCTCGCGACGCGCTCGCCCCCCACCGGGTCGTCCTTTGCAAGAACAGGAATTGGACGATCCCGTTCGTCGCCAAGCGTCAGCATCTTCTTCAGCCAGGTCGCGAGCCATTTCATAAAGAGGGCATTAGCAATGGCCTGGTCGACCACCCGCGAACCCGGGTCAAGGCCGGCGTCGATCCCGTGCGAACGAAGGATACCCTGGCAAAAGCCGTGGATCGTTGTTGCGGTGATTTCTCGGATGCGTGGCGCTGCGCGTCCAGGTGCCCGCGCCCTGCTGTGCCTATCGCGCTCCGCCAAACCACATCCTCTCTTTCTTTCGGCCACAATGTGCTGGCTGCCTGCAGGGATCCAGCCGCCTCCCTGTATGCGCGCGAAAGTGCAAAGCCGGTCGATTGGTCGAAGATGATGTCATACATCGTCTGGTCACCTTCGGCCGCTTCCGCACGGAAGTCGCAGTTGCCCAGCAGGTGTTGCGGTATAATTGGATTTTCGCTGGACCGTCTTGGCTTTGCATTCGCGTCCAGCCCGATGAGCCGAACATCAGCGAGAGGTAAGAACCGAGGCCGTCGATCGTGGTGATGTCCTTTCCGAGCAACGCGAACAGCGTCTCGCGGACGCCGGAAGCTAAAGCGTTCGCCTGATCGGTTCGATTCCGACGCCGCGAGACCGGCGGCGCCGGTCCATGGCCATGACCGCGATGGATGCTCAGTTCCTTCAACACGGCTTCGATCCAGGCGTCGCAAGCGGATGCCTTCTCGTGGTAGGCGTCATAAAGCGCAAGTGCCTGCTCGAGCGCAAACAGATGCTCGGCGCGGTAGCTTCCGGTGAGCGCCTTCGCGATCGTCTCGGCGCTGGAGTGGCAGTTGTAGTGGCGCAAGCATGCCAGTGCCTCCGGATCGCGCTCGCCGGCAAGGATCGCGAGGATGATACGCAGGCCGGTCCCACCGGTCATGTCGGCGACGACGTGGTGCAACTGAAGATTCATCTCCGTCAAGGCCTTCTGCATCTTGGATACGTGAGGCCGCGTACTCCAGCAGACGCTCGCGCTGACGCACGTAGGCTCGCAGCTCGGCAACCTTTGGGCCGAAGAGCTGGCCCGCAGAAACCCGAACGAATAGAGCCGCTGCAGCCATTGCGCATCGCCGACATCGGTCTTGCGCGGCACGTGCTTGGCATCGCGTGTTGACAAAACGCTGATGCGACGGATGGGGCTAGAGGCGCTCTATCGCCGTCCGCGCACCACCAGGCCTGAGCCCGGCGACAAGATCCCGTGCGTATCTGCTGCGCGGCATGGCGATCACGCGGCCGAACCAGGTCTGGGCGATGGAGATCACCTACCATCCCGATGGCGAGTGGCTTCGTCTATCTCGCCGTCGTGCTGGACTGGGCGACACGTCGTGTTCTATCGTGGCGGCTGTCGATCACCATGGAAGCAGCCTTCTGCGTCGAGACGCTGGAGGGTGCCTTGGCTCGTCAGGGCAAGTCGGACATCTTCAACACGGATCAGGGCTCGCAGTTCAGCCGGTAAACGCCCCGAGGTACACCCCTCGTATTTGACGCTGCGCGCCAGAGCTGTTCGACAAACACGTTGTCTCGCGCCATGCGCCCTTGCCGTTCCCAGACCGGTTGAGGTTCGAGGCCAGAACGCCGAGCGAAGCTGGGTCAGCAAGGGGGCGGGCGTTGTCGCATCATGCATAGCGATCTTGCCCTCGACCTCCGCCGCGTGAGCGAGCGCTCTGGTCCAGCGCGCTTCCAGCTCACTGGCCACGAGCCGGTTCGGGGGGTCAGCGGCATCGTATTGCCGGAAAGCCCTGTCGGAGGCATAGCGCGCCGCCTTGAGGTCGCGACTGAGAGCATCGCGCACCCGATCACGCCGTCCCTAGCTCCCTTGGCGGCAGCGATTGCCGCGGCGATAGCGCCGGACCGACGACGCCAAGCAGTGCTTCCTCGATTGCATGATCGATGCGCAATCCGCCGCCGCCGAAGGTGATGCAGTGAAGGCCGCCATTGTCCATCCGGGCGCGGCTACAGCTGTAGCGCGGGATATGGTGCTTTAGGTCGGAGTAGCGGAGTTTGAGCTTGCGGCCGCAGCGCTTGCACCGGATCAGACCGGCCAGCACCGCGTCATCATGCTTGGCCGCGTCGTGATGCCGACCAGTGGGAACGCTGCTGCTGACCATAGCGCGGATCGATCGCCTCGAACCTCTCCCAGCTCACATACCCGTCATGGGTATTGGGCTTCAGCGACAACCATTGGTTCCGCGTCTTGCGGCGGATCTTCACGCTCACGCTCGGCGGTGGATGCTGCCGCCACAGCCATCTTACCATAGGCACAGGCGCCGCCGTAGACCGGGTTCTCATTGATCCCTTGGATGGCGGAGTAGCTCGGTCGCCGCCAGGCCGTGTCGCCGTTGGTCTGCTTCACTGGCAGATCGAGCTTGTACTCCTGGAGCCAGCAGAGCGCCTGTCGCGCGCTGCCCAGTTCCTCGAGCTTGTCGAACTTCCGAATCGATGATTGTCAGCGAGCCGCCTTCCTCGATGTTACGCGCGGCGAGCCGAAAAATCGCTTCGGGCGCTGGAGCGCGTTGGCGTCGTTCCTGGACACGCCGATCCGGTCTTTCTCATAACGGTCGCCGGCCTTCACGAAGCCGACGGGCGCCGCCACAACCAACTCGCCCCGGCCCGCCTTCTCGTAGCGGGCCGAGAGCGAGCGCTGGCGCCACAGATCCAGCTCTACTCGTTGAGGTTGCCCTTGAGCGCGAGCAGCAGTAGATGGTCTCCTGATCGATCAGAACGGTATTGACCACGCGGCACATCCCGACGAGTTGCTGCCAATCCCGGCTGTTGCGGGCGAAGCGCGAGACCTCGCGGGCGCAAACCACCCCAAGCTTACCGAGGCAAACCTCCGCTACAATTAGCTCGAAACCGGCTCGTTGTACGCCGGCGGCGGCTCGAACGACCGAGATCATCATCGATCGGTTCGATCTCTGACCACCCGAGCGCCGTGAGCCGGTTCCGCATGGCGTATTGCAACGCGCTGCTGTCGCGATTGTGCAACACCTGATGGGCCGAGGATTGGCGCACGTAAGGAATCGCCTTTCGCTCCAGATGATGAGGCCTGACGTTGTCAGAGATCATGCGCTGCAAGTGCGGTTATGCTGACAAATGGCCGAGCTGCCAAAAGCTCCGCCTCAGGGCATGCCGTCCGGTCGAACATCCATGCTGGACTCCAGCCAACGATCTGCTTGCTATCCATCCAGCGTGCAGCGGAAGGCCACATCGCCACCCTTGTCGACGGCCCATGAACGCAAACTCGGCGACCAAACCAAGGATGATATCGATAAAGAACCTCGCGAAGAACGGTCCTGTTGGCGTTCTCAAACTTCGTTGTACAACAGCAGGCGTCCCCATTCGAGTCTTGATGGCAGCACGCCGCGGAAACTCTGTTCAGACAACCGGGACCAGCTCTCTATCCGGCCAACGACATATACGCGCACGTCGGTAGCTTCGCTTTGAGAATCCATCGACCTCCCAATCATAGCTCTAGGCTATGTTCGGTCAATGATAACGGCAAGGTACGCGACGCGTGTGTCACGCAGCATTCTTCAGCGAGCTCCCGCGGGGTTCTCTCGCAGTTCAGCGGACGCGGGGCTAAATCGCTTGCGCTGGCGTGGATAATCGGAAAAGCAAGCCGATTGGCGGCCAACATTTGGCTAGCCCGACTCTGTCCAACCGGCAGCTTTTTCGTCATCCACCTGGTCTTCTCCATGTGCCGGCAAGGGGTCCGGAAACTCCCCGGCCAGCAGCTTGTCCTTGCTGAGGAGGCCAGCGTCCTCCAGAGCTTCCATGTCGGGCAAATCCCGCAGCGTCTCCAAGCCGAAGTGCGACAGGAACGCGTTGGTCGTTACGTAAGTGTAGGGCGCGCCGGGTTGCGGGCTACGGGGCCCGGCAGCGATGAACTCCAATCCGCGTAGACGCCCGACGGTATCGCGGCTGACCTCCTTGCCGAAGAAGGATGACAATTGGGAACGCGTGATCGGCTGATAATAAGCGATGCAGGCGAGGATCAGCGCTTCAGTCTGTGACAAATCCTTGCCGCCGTTGCCGGCGCCGATCGCAGCCCGGATCGCCTCGGCGAAGTTTTTCCTGGTCCTGTGCTGCCATCCGCCGGCGACGGATACGAGCTCGTAAGGGCGGCCGCGCAGCTCGTCGCGGATGTCGTCAATCAGAAGGTCAATACTGCAGTTGCGGCCGACAACGCGCGCGAGGACATCGCGCGTCACCCGCGCGGACGAGGCGAAGATCACAGCCTCGACCCGGCCCATCCATTCGCGCCAGCGCAGGTCCGGCGGCAGGTCGGCCAGTTCGGTGTCGAGCTCCTCTTTCGCTCGCGCGCGCCGCCCCATGGCATCACAGCCCGTAGAGCCGGAAGCTCGAACGGCCGGTGAGCTCGCGCACGGCGCCGAGCGCCACCAGTCGCTCGAAGAGTCGGCGCGTGCTCCGGTCACTCGCCGTTTTGCCGGCGCCGGCGGGCTGGGCGTCTTCCGTCAGCAGGATCAGTACCATCCTATCGGCGTCGCGGCCGCGCAGCTTCGGCGCGGTCGCCAGCAGCCGATTAGCCCGCCCTACGAGGCCGACGTAGAGATCGGATGCTGCTGCGGCGGCGCGTGCATAGGCCAATGCGCAGGCCGTTGGCCATGCTTGGTCACTGGCGTCCGCCTTACTGGCGGCGCGCAAATCGGCGCGACGGACCTGGCTCGCGATCAGCGGCACGGCCATCGGCCACTTCAGACGATGCGCGAGCACAACGTCCGCAAGCCAAAGGGCGAGCGGTTCGCTTTCGGGCACGGAGCGCAGGCTCGTCGCCGCGATCTCGGCGGCGGCCGCAACAGCGCTCCCCTGTCCTGCCGCTAGGTTCGCCGCGGCGGTGACGACGTCATCGAGCGCGTCGTTGAAGCGCAGTTCGAGCAGCGTGGACAGGACCAGCATCCGGTCCTGCGGCACCGAGTCCTTCGACATCATGGCGGCATGCTGGCCGAGATGCCGCCAGGCCTTGAGGATACGGCCGCCCGGCCCCGGGTCGTCGCCCTCCCGCCGCAGATACCAGGCGTCGCGCAGCGCCGCTTCGTCTTCTGACCGCCCGCCGTGCCGCGCGAGGAGAGCGGCGCTGGCGAGCGCCAGGCGCTGGCGCCAGAGCCCACCAAGCGGGTGCTCGCAACGCGCAATCGGGTGGACGGCAGCAAGCGCGCTGCCGGCAAAAAACATCGCATCGCCAATCGGTTGTGTGGACGCGACCTGCCGCGTCCAGCCCGGAACAGGTGGGAAGGTGGGCGGGGGCTCGGGCATGATTCGCGCGCGAGAGAGCATGGGTGAGAGTAACCTCACGCGGCGCTTATGGCCACCGGAACCGCACTAAACCGCCGAGCTTGTCTGGGGATAAAAACGAACGATAATGTTGCCTTATCATTCGTTTTTCTCTTAATATAAGGAATGCCCGATATCGCCGCCCAGACCCCGGACAATCGCGCTCCGGACGCCTCCGCATCGCCGGACAGCCCGCCTCCTGGCGTCGATCTTTCCGCGGCGGAGGCCTCAGTCGCGACCCGCGGCGGCCTCCCCGCCCCGCTTCCGGCCGCCAGCCTGCCGGCCCATCTCGCGCGCCTGGCCGAGCGCGCCCGCGGCTATGTCGACGCCGCGAGCTCGGCCAACACCCGCCGGGCCTATGCGTCGGACTGGAAGCACTTTTCCGCCTGGTGCCGGCGCCAGGGCCTCGAGGTCCTGCCGCCGTCGGCGCAAACCGTCGGCCTCTACATCACCGCCTGCGCCTCCGGCGCGGCGACCGCCGATCGCCAGGCGAATGCGGTCGCGACGATCGAGCGGCGGCTTTCGGCGCTCGCCTGGAATTATGCCCAGCGCGGGACGCCGCTCGACCGAGCGGATCGGCATATCGCGACCGTGCTGGCCGGCATCCGCAACACCCACGCCGCCCCGCCCCGCCAGAAGGAAGCGGTGCTGCCGGAGGACGTCATCGCCATGCTTGAGACGCTCGACCGTGGCACGCTGCGGGGCTTACGCGATCGCGCCATGCTGCTGATCGGCTTTGCCGGCGGCCTGCGGCGCTCGGAGATCGTCGGGCTGGATTGTGGCCGTGACCAGACCGAGGATTCTTCCGGCTGGGTCGAGATCCTCGACCAGGCCCTGATTGTCACCCTGCGCGGCAAGACCGGCTGGCGCGAGCTCGAGATCGGCCGCGGCTCATCCGACGCGACCTGCCCGGTCGTCGCCCTACAGATCTGGCTGAAGCTGGCCCGGATCGGCCACGGCCCGCTGTTCCGCCGGGTGCGCGGTCAAGGCAAGGACGTCGGACCCGATCGCCTGAGCGACCAGCAGGTCGCGCGGCTGGTCAAACGCGCGGCCCTGGCCGCCGGCGTGCGCGCCGATCTGCCGGAGGGAGAGCGCGAGACGAAGTTCGCCGGGCATTCGCTGCGCGCCGGCCTCGCCTCCTCGGCCGAGGTGGACGAGCGCTACGTCCAGAAGCAGCTCGGTCACGCTTCCGCCGAGATGACCCGACGCTACCAGCGGCGGCGCGACCGCTTCCGCGTCAATCTCACCAAAGCAGCTGGGCTCTGAAGCCCCTCCCTTACCCGCGCCTTAGAAGTTCCACGGCGAGATAAAGTCGAGACCGGTCGAGGCAAAATCACTGAGATTCCGCGTGGCCAAGCGGCCGCCGTTGACGCGGACGATGGCTGCGATCATACCGTCCGGCGCCGACATCGGTTGGCCACGGCGCGTCGCCTCTCCCATGATGTCGCCGTAGGCGAGTGCAGCCTCTTCCGTCAGGCCAAAAATCCGATCGGCGAAGCGGCGGCGCCACTCCGACAAGCCGCGTTCCAGGCGCGCGGCGCGCTGGTCGGGCCTGATCTTCTGAATGCCGAAGGCGATCTCGGCGATCGTGACCGTGGGAAGCGCGAGCTCCGCATCGTGGCGAACCAGCCAGGCGATGACTGCGTCGTCAGGCGCCTTCCTCAAGGTCTCCGAGATCACATTGGTATCGAGAAAGATCAAAGGTCAGGTCCGGTATGCGATCGCCGCCCTTGGCGAATGATCGCCTCGAGGTCAATGTCCGCATCCCCGCTTGCCCGAAGTCGGGCGTAGAACTCCGCGGGTGGTTCGCGCCCGGCCACGCGTTCCTCGTAAGCTTCGAGTGCCCGCTCGACGACGTCCGCGATCGAGCGATGCTCCCGACGCGCCAGACGATGGGCAAGATCTCGCGCCCTTGCACTCCGGACTGAGAGCTGTGGTTCGGCCATAACGACTCCTTTCTTAAGCATATAAGCCGAAAACGCCATGCCATCAAGATGGCATCTGCTGGCTAGCCAGCTCGCGGAATCCGGCAACGTCCGTATCGATCTACGAATTCAAGCTCTGTCGACGCGCCAACTCAGGCGAAGCGCGCATGTTGCTCATCACCTCGCCCATTGCCATTCGGAGCTCGTCCTGGGCGTCATTCAGTCCGACATGGCCGGTATAGGCCGCGAGTGCCGCGAATTTCAGCGCGGCCAACATCGCGGCTTCGCTCCCCAGCTCGCGCGAGACGTGCTTGGCCGGATGCGTTTCCAGCACGGAAAAAGCCGACTGGGTGATCGTTCGCCCGAGCTCGTCGATGAGTTCGTCGAACGCGGCAAGCTCAAGATCATCTTCCGAGCGGCTCGGCCGCGGCACTGGCGGGGCGTTTCGGACGGCCAACGTCACCTCGCCAACGACCTCGGCTACCAAGCCAACGATCTCGCCGGCACGCGCGTCGAGCTCGTCCCATGGGATGCACCGCGTCCCGAGACCTTCCTGCGCGGATGCTCCGCCGGCGTTCGTGCCGCGATGCGAGCGTTAATCGTGAGACCTGAGCGATCATCGCCAAAGATCGTCATGATCCGCACGCAAGCCGGGCGGTCGCTGAGGCTGCGCAGCTCCTCGGCCCGTTCGAGGGCCGCCGCGATCGCGCCGCCGACGCATGTGGAGTCTCCGGTCAAATCGCCCTCTCCCATCCTTTGTTGGCCAGAAAACCGTAGCTGAGTCGTCTGTAGCGACGGAGTCATTGCGGGCGCCGTTTTGGTCATTTCGGCCGCTTCGCGAGAAGAGCCCGCAATTCGGCGCTCGGCTGGAGCCCGCCGGTCTCAGTCGGATTTCGTGGCTCAGACCGGCCAGGGCCCTGGGTGGGCGGTGTCGTTGGCGGTTTCGCTCCGTCGAGCTTGGCGCGCAGCAAGGCCATGATCATCGGCCACGCGGAGAATTTCCCGTCCTTGGCGCGGTCGGTTAGGCTTCGCAGATAACCGCCGGCACTATTGATCTGGTCCGCTTTCTGGTGGATCGCGGCGAGCGTAATCGCGGCCTGCTGGTCGCCGAGGACCTCCCTGGCCTCGCGCCACGCGCTCGGGCTGATCCCCAGCGTCGACCGGGCAAGCTCCGCAGCGGCCAGCAAATCTCGCCAATGGCGGATTTCGCCACCTTTGATCAGCCAGCGCATGTTGGGGCAGGCATCCAGCACGATCCCCAAGGGGAGCTCACGCTTCGGCAAGCTCCGCAGGTTCTGGGGAGCCGCGGCGTTGCCGCCCGCTTCATCTTCCTTCGCCAAGCCTCGTTCAGATTCAGATGGAAGGTCTGGATTTGAATTCTGTATGTGGCGTCCGGAATGGGACTCATTGGCGTCCGGATTCTGTGTTTTCGCGAAAGTTTCCAATAGCTCGCGGATCTCGCACCAGAGCGTTTCCATCTCGCTGCCGAGGCTTTCCAGGAGCTGCCGCGGCGCGGTCCGGGGAATCCGCCCCGCGATCTCCTGGTAGGCCTGCTGAAACCGCCTCCAATCCCCCGGCACACCCTCCTCGACCCCGGCTTCGATCATCTTCACGATGTCCCGGCGCAGGATGGTGAGACGCTCCTTGGCAACGCGGAATGCCTTCTTCTCGGCCTGCACAGCGGCCGCGAGCGATTTGTACTCCTCGGCGCGGGCCACGATCGGAGCCAGGTCGAAGCCGTAGGCCTGCTCGATCTCGCCGCCCTGCCCCTTGCGCGCAAAGCGCTTGCCGTTCGGGCTATCCCTGCGAATGATCAGCCCGCAGTCAACCAGGACGGCGAGATGCCGGCGCAGCGTCGTCGGCGGCATCCCGTTGGCGCGCGCCATCAACTGCTCGTTGGATGGCCAGACGATCACCTCGCTGGTGGCCTCGAGCGCGATCTCGGGATGGAAGGACAACAGCGCGTGCAGGATGGTCAGCGCACGGTCGGTCGCGCCGAGAACCTGGCGGGCCTCCTTGATGTGCTGAAAGACGTGCCATTTGTGAACGATGGCCGTCTCTGGCTTTGCCTTTGCAGCCAGCTGGCTTGAAATCATGCCAAGCGTCATCGGCCGCCGCCCAAAGGGCGTCGTTGATAAGGGTGTCTGCATTTTCCTTCACCTATCGCTAGGCAAAAGAAATCCGCCCTCCAAAACGAGCGCATCACTGCGTCGGTTGGACTTGACACTGATTCACGGAAGTGGGATTCTGTCAGTCGCCAAACTTAACAGATAAGGGCTTCCGGAACCTCGTTTCGGGGGCCTTTTTCTTTTGCGGGGTTAGCCTCCAGTTTCCTGTGGGATCGTCTCTCTGCGGAAATCCTCGTAGAGTCGATCGAGGTTCTCCGACAGATACTCGCCGAACGCGCGGGCGTCAGACGTCTTGGCCTTGAGCGCCAGCGTGAACTTCTTACCCTCGGCTGAAATCTCCGCCGAGAGCGCGCTATCCTGGGGTGTCCAGTTTCGCTTGCTTGTCTGAGTTTGCCTGCGCGACGGCTTCGACTTCAGTTTGCGGACTAGAAAGTCGAACCGTGCCTCGCTCGAGAGCGCCGGAAAGGCATCCTCCCGAATGGTTTCAAGGGCGCGCTCCTGGTTTGCCGGACTATCGAGCAGCAGCTTCAACTCATACCAGCGATCGCGGCCGACGTTCTTGGCTTGGCCGATGGCATCCAAGATGGGGGAGGGCAGCCCCGCGACCGACAGCATCTTTGAGAGCGTCGTCCGGTCGATCGAGAGCGCACTCAGAATGATGGCGTTGTCGTCGTCGTAGCGAAGGCGCACAACGTCGGCGGCGAAAAGGGCACGATCGATGAACGGAACGTCGGCACGAGCAGCGTTCTCCTGACCGAGCGCAAGCACGTGCTCGCGATCCTGGATATCCTTGACGACGGCACGGACCTTTCGGCCTAGCGCCTGAGCGACTTTCCAACGGCGATGCCCGAAGACCACCATGTAGCGGCCGGCTGACTTCGGGTTGGGCCTGACCAGAATAGGGGAATCCTGGCCGCGCTCGCGGATTCGTTCCAGCAGCTGGTTGAACTCGGCCTCATCGTCGGCACGACGATCGCGGACGAACGAAGCGTCGATAAGCTCGGGCTCAAGCTCAACGATGGTTTCCCCCTCCACAAGCTTGTCGGCCCGAGCCGCAAGCTCATCGAGCGACTTGAGGAGCGAGCGCGACGCGCCCTTGGCCGCATAGTCGGACACCGGACGGGACGGCCGCTTGTCTTCATCAATGGTCCGCGTATCGTCATCAATGATTTTGGCGAAGGGGTTTTTACGAGCCATGACCAAACCTCTCGTTTCGCCTTAGGCTCTTGAAGTCGCAGAGATTTTCGGCGGTTTTGACTGCGGTCAACATCACAGGCGCCCCCATGCCCGGTGGATGAGCTCCTGAACCTCGAAATTCACCGCGTCCAGCGCTTCGATGGCGCGATCATAGGTATCCCGATTGAAACTGCCGCGCTCCACTTCATACAGGGTTTGCTTCGTCAGCCCAGCGTCGGAGATCGCGGTCGATTTCAGCATAGGATTCTTGAGAATCTCCTCGGCGAGCATGGACTGCATGAAGCCGAGCATTTGGGTTTGCGGAATATCCATAGGCTCGTATCGCGTGATCAGGTAGCGGAGCCAGTCGATGTTGACCGTCGCGCCTTTCTCCCGGATCGCCCTCACGAAGTTTCCGAGCATCAGCAGGAACTGGCTCATGGACATGAGGTCGAGCATCTGCGGATGCACGGTAATCAAAACAGACGTGGCAGCAGTCAGCGCCGTCAGTGTCAGGAAGCCGAGCTGGGGCGGGCAATCGATCACAACGACGTCGAATCGATCCTCCACTTCCTCGAGCGCGCGGCCCAGGCGTTCATAGAACCGCTTGCCTTCATTCGAGCTCTGCATCGAGAGCGGGGTGTCGTACTCGTATTCCTGAAGCTCCAGGTTTGCCGGGATGATCTTGAGCAGAGGGAAATTCGTGGGCAGGATGACCTCGGCGACAGACCGACGCTTTTCGTCATATCGGATGGCGTCATAAAGCGATGGATTTCGATCCAGCTCTGGCTGAAAGCCGTGAAGTGCCGACAGTGACGCCTGAGGATCGAGGTCGATCGCGAGCACACGGTGCCCAGTCAGCGCCAAGTGCTGGCTGAGATGCGCGGCTGTCGTGGTCTTCCCTGATCCGCCCTTGAAATTGACGACAGCGATGACCTGGAGCTTTTCGCCCGGCTTGCGGAACGGGACGTACTGTTTCGCGTCGGATCGCCCGTTCTTGTCCAGGTAGTGCCGCAGCTCCATCATCTGTTCGGCGGTGTAGAAGCGCCGCCCCCCTGTGATGGTGGGCTCGGGGCCTTTCTTTTCGAGATGCAGCCGTTTGAGGTTATTAGGGCTGACGCCGAGATAGTGCGCGACCTCCGACATCGGGAACAAGCGGAGCGTCTTCTTCGCGTCGGGTGGAAATTTCTCCAGCCGAAGCTGATCGAGCTTCCGCGAGATCTCGTCGCCCTGTGCGAGGATTTTCTCGTCAAACTCGAATTTTGGGAGTAGCCCCATACCAATCCGTCCTGCCCAGAAAATAGCGCCATAAACAGCGAAACGCGGTGATCAGGCGCCAGTATGGGGGATTCGACCTATGTGGCAAGTAGTTTAAGGTTAACAACATCTTAACCGCTGTACTCAGCCGTGCAGAGCGAGGCGGTGATTCGTTCGGAATCGTCCAATCTTATCGAAGACTTACAAAGCACGCTCGGAGCCGGCCGCGCCGTTTTCTCCCCCGTTAATTCTACAGTCCGAACCATCCTTTTCGACCCGACTTGAGTTGTGAACCGGCCAAATCCGACACTGAACGCGCGACTCACCTCGACTCGCAGCTTCGCCGGCCCCCCGTTAATTCAACAGAGCGTGCAAGCCGCCGCACCATGCTGACTTGCCTCCGTTCACCCGAACGAAACGGAGGATTCGACCAATGCGGGCAATTGCGATCGACGCCAACGAACATTGCAGATTGGGGTCTCTGCTCGATGAGATGCATCAGTTGCGCGCTCGGGTGTTCGCCGGCCGGCTCGGCTGGCAGGTGAGGATCGCGCAGGGCCGCGAGCGCGACGAATATGACGCCCTCGACCCGACCTACATCCTGGCCCTCACCGACTGCGGCGACGTTGCCGGCTGTGCCCGCCTGCTTCCGACCACCGGCCCAACCATGTTGTCGTGGACCTTCCCACAACTGGTGCCGGGCGGTCGGCTGCCGGGCAAGCTAACCAGCGTCGAGAGCTCGCGCTTCTGCGTCGACACAAGAGGGGAGGGCAGGGGACGCGGGTTCCTGCACGAAGCGACGCTGACGATGTTTGCTGGGATCATCGAGTGGTCGGTGTCGAACGGCTTCGACGAGATCGTCACCGCGACGGATGTTCGGTTCGAACGCATCCTGCAACGGGCGGGCTGGCCGATGAGGCGCCTCGGCGATGTGAAGCTCATCGGCGAGACCATGAGTGTCGCCGGCATCTTGCCGGCCGACCAAGCCAGCTTCGAACAGGTCTGCCCGGCCGGCTATCGGTCGGACCTGCGGCGCCTTCAGCGCGTCGCTGCGTGATCGTGGCGACCGATTACCATGGCTGAACTTCGTTCGCATCCGCGGCTTGTCCGCAAACTCCAGGACGCGCTTGGCGACGAGATCTGCGCCGCGCTCGATGATCCCGCCGTTGTCGAAGTCATGCTCAATCCAGACGGCCGGCTGTTCATCGAACGGCTCGGCCACGGAATGACAGCGGCCGGGGACATGCCGGCCGCGACCGCCGAGATCATTATCGGCAGCGTCGCGCATGCGCTGCAATCGGAGGCAGACGACGAGCGTCCGATCATTTCTGGCGAACTGCCGATCGGCGGTCATCGCTTCGAAGGTTTGCTGCCGCCCATCGTCGGTGGCCCCGCATTCACGATCCGGAAGCGGGCTTCGCGTCTCTTCGATCTGGATGATTACGTGACTCAGGGCGTGATGAGCGTCGACCAGCTCGCGGTCATCCGCAACGCCATCGCCTCGCGCCTGAACATCGTCGTGTCCGGCGGCACTGGCTCGGGGAAGACCACACTCGCCAACGCCGTGATCGCGGCGATCGTCGCGCAGGTCCCCGAACACCGCCTCGTCATTCTCGAAGACACGGCCGAGATCCAGTGCGCGGCCGACAACGCCGTCTGCCTTCACACGAGCGACACGGTCGACATGGCGCGCCTGCTCAAGAGCACCATGCGTCTGCGCCCCGATCGCATCATCGTCGGCGAGGTCCGCGATGGCGCGGCACTCACGCTGCTCAAGGCGTGGAACACCGGCCATCCGGGGGGCATCACCACCATCCACGCCAACAGCGCGCTTTCCGCGCTGCGCCGTCTCGAGCAGCTCACGGCCGAAGCCAGTCAACAACCCATGCGCGAGGTCATCGGGGAGGCGGTCGACCTGATCGTCTCGATCGAGCGGACCGATCGCGGCCGCCAGGTCCGCGACGTGCTTCATGTCGAGAGCTTCTCGGCAGGCCAATACCAAACCCAATCCTACACCCGAACGGAGGAGCGCCATGTCGCCTAACCGCATGATGATTGCAGGTGTCGGCGGCCTGCTGCTCGCACTCGTGATGCTCGACCCTGCCTTCGCATCGACCAGCGGCGGCGGCAATCTTCCTTGGGAGAGCCCGCTTCAGCAAATCCAGCAATCGATCACCGGTCCCGTGGCCGGGTTCATCGCACTTGCGGCCGTGGCGGTTGCTGGCGGGATGCTGATCTTCGGCGGCGAGCTCAACGATTTCGCGCGGCGTCTCATGTACGTCGTGCTCGTCGCCGGCATCCTTCTTGGCGCCACGCAGATCGTCGCCTTGTTCGGTTCGAGCGGCGCCTCGATCGGCGACGTCGCGCGCACGCCGTCGATCGCCGACAGGGCAGGGGACATCAGTCATGGCTGAGGTCGGCGCCAATCTCAGACGCAACCGCATTCATCGCGCGCTGTCGCGACCGAACCTGCTGTTCGGCGCCGATCGCGAGCTCGTCCTGCTGACCGGTCTTGCCGCAGTCATCCTGATCTTCGTCGTGCTCACCTGGTACGCGGCAATCCTTGGCGCCGCGATCTGGATCGTTGTCGTGGCGGCGCTGCGGATGATGGCGAAAGCGGATCCGATGATGCGGCGAGTCTATGCCCGCCACATCTCCTATTCCGCGTACTACCGGGCGACCTCGACGCCCTGGCGCCGCTACTAAAGGTCCGCTTCAATGGTCGCGCTGCGCTCTTTCCGTCATTCCGGCCCGTCTTTCGCCGATCTCGTGCCCTATGCCGGCCTCGTCGCGAACGGGATCGTCCTGCTGAAGGACGGCTCGCTGATGGCGGGCTGGTATTTTGCCGGGCCGGACTCGGAGAGCTCGACGGACGCCGAACGCAACGAGGTCTCGCGTCAGATCAACACGATCCTGGCCCGCCTCGGCTCCGGCTGGATGATTCAGGTCGAGGCGGTGCGGGTGCCGACCACGGATTATCCGGCGCGGCAGGATTGCCACTTTCCCGATCCGGTGACGCGTGCGATCGATGACGAACGCCGGAGCCGCTTCGAGCAGGAGAGCGGGCATTTCGAGAGCCGGCATGCGATCATCCTGACCTGGCGGCCGCCCGAGCGCCGTCGCGCGGGTCTCGCACGCTACATCTACTCCGATGTCGAAAGCCGCTCGGCCTCCTATGCCGACACGGCGATCGAGAGCTTCCGCACCTCTGTCCGCGAGGTCGAGCAATATCTTGCCAGCGTCTTGTCCATCCGGCGCATGGAAACCCGCGAGGTCGAAGAGCGCGAGGGCACCCGCCTAGCGCGCTACGATGAACTGTTCCAGTTCATCCGCTTCTGCATCACCGGCGAGAACCATCCGATCCGCTTGCCGGACATTCCGATGTATCTCGATTGGCTCGCGACCGGGGAGCTGCAGCATGGCCTGTCCCCCATGGTCGAAAACCGCTTCCTCGGTGTGGTGGCGATCGACGGCTTTCCGGCCGAGAGCTGGCCGGGAATCCTCAATTCGCTGGATCTGATGCCGCTGACCTATCGTTGGTCCTCCCGCTTCATGTTTCTCGACGACCAGGACGCGCGGCAAAAGCTCGAGCGCACCCGCAAGAAGTGGCAGCAGAAAGTCCGCCCCTTCATCGACCAGCTCTTCCAGACCCAAAGCCGCTCGATCGACCAGGACGCGGCCGCCATGGTGGCGGAGACGGAGGATGCGATCGCAGAAGCGTCCTCTCAGCTCGTCGCCTATGGCTATTATACGCCGGTCATCGTCCTGTTCGACGACAGCAGCGAGCGCCTGCAGGAGAAGACGGAAGCCGTCCGCCGCCTGATCCAGGCGGAGGGTTTCGGCGCGCGCATCGAAACGCTGAACGCGACCGAAGCCTTCCTCGGCTCGCTGCCGGGCAATTGGTACGCCAACATCCGCGAGCCGCTAATCAACACGCGCAACCTTGCGGACCTCATCCCGCTCAACTCGGTGTGGTCCGGCAATCCGACCGCGCCGTGCCCGTTCTATCCGCACGCGTCGCCGCCGCTGATGCAGGTGGCATCCGGCTCCACACCTTTCCGGCTGAACCTGCATGTCCACGACGTCGGACACACATTGGTGTTCGGTCCGACAGGCTCCGGCAAGTCGACGCTGCTGGCGCTGATTGCGGCGCAGTTTCGCCGCTACGCCGGCGCGCAGATCTTCGCCTTCGATAAAGGCCGCTCGATGCTACCTCTGACGCTTGCCGCCGGTGGCGATCATTACGAGATTGGCGGCGATGATGCGGACGGCGCGGCGACGCTCGCCTTCTGCCCGCTGTCGGACTTGTCGACAGATACCGATCGCGCCTGGGCCTCGGAATGGGTCGAAACTCTCGTCGCCGTCCAAGGCGTGACGATCACACCGGATCATCGCAACGCCATCTCGCGGCAGATCGGCCTGATGGCCGAGGCACGCGGGCGATCGCTGTCGGACTTCGTGTCGGGTGTGCAGATGCGCGAGATCAAGGACGCGCTGCACCACTACACGGTCGACGGGCCAATGGGCCAGTTGCTCGATGCCGAGAGGGACGGCCTGCAACTCGGATCGTTCCAGACCTTCGAGATCGAGCAGCTGATGAATATGGGCGAGCGCAACCTCGTCCCGGTCCTTACCTATCTGTTCCGGCGGATCGAGAAGCGCCTGACCGGCGCGCCGAGCCTGATCATCCTCGACGAGGCCTGGCTGATGCTCGGACATCCCGTCTTTCGCGACAAGATTCGCGAATGGCTGAAGGTGCTGCGCAAGGCCAATTGCGCCGTGCTGCTTGCCACGCAGTCGATCTCGGACGCCGAGCGCTCCGGCATCATCGATGTGTTGAAGGAGAGCTGCCCGACAAAGATCTGTCTGCCGAATGGCGCGGCGCGCGAGCCTGGCACGCGCGAGTTCTATGAGCGCATCGGCTTCAACGAGCGGCAGATCGAGATCGTCGCAACCGCAGTCCCCAAGCGCGAATACTACGTTGCCTCACCCGAAGGCCGCCGTCTCTTCAACATGGCGCTCGGCCCCGTCGCGCTCTCCTTCGTCGGCGCATCCGGCAAGGACGACCTGAAGCGCATCCTGGCGCTGAAGAAGGCCGGGGCTGATTGGCCCGTTCACTGGCTTAAGGAAAGGGGGATCGGCCATGCCGAGACGCTTCTCGCCGATTTGTAAGGCGCTCATCATTGCTACAAGTCTCGGATCGCTCGCGGCTGCCCCGGCATTCGCGGGCGCTGCGGCCGGCGGCGCGACCGAGTTCACGCAGATTCTCAATAACGGACAGTTGGTCGAGCTCGCCGGCCAATCCGCGCAACAGATCAACAACCAAATTCAGCAAATCTCACAGCTCGCCCAGCAGATCCAAAACCAGCTCAAGATCTATCAGAACATGCTGCAGAACACGGCGCAGCTGCCGGCGCATGTCTGGGGGCAGGCCGAGAGCGACCTCAAGCAGCTGCAGAACATCGTCAATCAGGGCCGGGGCATGGCTTTCTCGATGGGCAACATCGACGATGTGCTCAAGCAGCGTTTCCAGAGCTATGCGCAGTTTAAGACCAATCTGCCGGGTGGCGCGAGCTTCGCCTCGACCTATCAGGCCTGGTCGGCGACGAACCGCGACACGATTTCGAGCACATTGCAGGCGGCAGGTCTTACCTCGCAGCAATTCGCAACCGAGAACTCGACGATGGAACAACTCCAGACGGCCTCCGAGAGCGCCGACGGGCAGGTGAAGGCCCTGCAGGTCGGCCATGAGATCGCCGCGCAGGAAGTCGCCCAGATGCAGAAGCTGCGGGGTCTCGTCGCGCAGCAGACCACGATGATGGCGACCTGGTTCCAATCGTCTGAGGCCAACAAGGACCTCTCGCAGGCGCGTCGCGAGCAGTTTTTTAACGCGACCACGCCTGCGACCTCAGGCGGCCAAACCATGGAGCCGCGCTGGTGAGACGGTCCGCGATCATCATCATCGTTACCGCGCTCGGCGCCTGCGCGGCAGGAGCGTGGCTCTTTTTCGCTACCCAAGGCTCCGGCTCGTCCCAAGGCGCAACACAGCGTGGAAGCGACTTTTTCAAACCGCCGCAGGACTACAAGACATCCGGCGGTCAGCAGATGAAACCACGCTGGTAGGGGAAGGGGGCAGGGGTGCAAAAACTCAAGCCGGGGCTCGTTCTGATCGTCGCGATCGGGCTCATCGCGGCTGCGCATCCCGCTTTGGCGCAGCAGGATGGAAGTGTTCTCACGACATTGGAAAATTCCGTGACGACGGCTGCCAAGGGCTGGCAGACGGCCGTCATGCAGGCGGCCAAGTCGCTGTTCTGGATCCTCGCTGGCATCGAGGTCGGCATCGCCGCGGTCTGGCTCGCCATTCAGACCGCAACCCTCGATGCGTGGTTCGCCGAGATGGTGCGCCGGATCATGTTCATTGGCTTCTTCGCCTTCGTGCTCGATCAGGGGTTCACTTTCGCGAAGGCGGTCGTCGACAGCCTCTATCAGATCGGCGCGGGCGGCGGCTCGGCCTCGCCGGCGGATGTGTTCAACGCCGGTCTCAAGGTCGCCTCCGCCATGTCACAGAACGCGCAGTTCGGCCTGTTCCAGGACAATGCGCTCGCGATCGCCTCCGTCTTCGCGATGGTGATCGTGGTGATCGCCTTTTCGCTGGTCGCGGCGATCTTCGTCGCGGTGATGGTCGAGATGTATGTCGGCCTGTTCGCCGGCATGATCATGCTCGGTCTCGGCGGCTCGTCCTTCACCAAGGACTTCGCCATCCGCTATCTCGTCTACGCCTTCTCCGTCGGCATGAAGCTGATGGCGCTGGTGATGATCGCCAAGATCGGCTCCGACGCCTTGTTGAGCCTCGCCAACCAGACCGGCACGGGCAATGACGCCTTCATCGGGACACTCGCGATCGGCGGCATCTCTGTCGTCGTCTTCATCATCTCGATCTACGTGCCGAACATCGTGCAAGGTGTCGTGCAGGGCGTTTCCGTGGGCAGCGGCATGGAAGTGGTGAAGCATGCGGGACAGGCGGCAAGCTTCGCCGCAGGCGGCGCCGCGCTCGCATTCGGAGGCGCGAGGGCTGGGGCCGCGGGCTTCAGCGCGGCCCGGGCCGGTGGCGCCTCATTCGGGGCGGCCGCCCTCAAAGCCATGACGGAAGGCGTCGGAGCGGCGGGCGGTGCGCTTGCGTCCGCCGCCCGCGATCAGGCCATTCGCGCGCCAGGCTCGTTCGGCACGTCGACGCTGGGTCTTGCCAACGCAAAGCTCGATCAACGCCCGCCACAGAGAGGATCGGGCTGATAGAGCTGACCCTTTTCATCCGCAACATCATGATTGGAGACCATGACCCGAATGGCCGCGCATAGTCCGCCCGACAATCCCTATCTCGCTGCGCGCCAGGAATGGAACGAGCGCTACGGTTCCTATGTGAGGGCGGCCGCGGCGTGGCGCATGGTCGGCATCATCGCCATGGTGATGGCCGTGATCGGCTTTGCTTACGCTCTGTTCCAGAGCACGCAGGTCAAGCTCGTGCCCTATATCGTCGAGGTCGACAAACTCGGCACCGCCATGAGCGCAGGCTATCCGCAGCAGATCGAGTATGCCGATCCCCGCGTGGTGCGCGCAACGCTCGGAGGCTTCGTCTCGAGCTTCCGATCGGTGACACCAGATGCGGTCGTGCAGAAGCAATATATCGATCGGACCTACGCGCTGCTGCGAACGTCCGATCCCGCGACGCAGAAGATCAATGACTGGTTCCGGAGCACGTCTCCGTTCGAGAAGGCGAAGACGACGACGATCGCGGTCGAGGTCAACAACATCGTCGCTCTTTCGAACCAGTCCTATCAGATCGACTGGACCGAATTCGAACGCGACAGGAAGGGAAAGGAAACCGGCGAGCACCGCTTCCGCGGCATCGCCACTGTCACGCTGACTCCACCCCAGGACGAGCAGACCATCCGGCTCAATCCGATCGGCCTCTACCTGCGTGATTTCGACTGGACGGCGCAACTATGAAAGGGGCGCGGACACCGATGCACCCAAACACAATCGGACTCAAGATTGGCACTCTTTTTGTGGCTTCCGCCTTTGGCTTGCTGCTGGCCGATGTCGGCGCTCACGCGCAGGCGATGAGCGCCAAGGAACGGAAAGGCACGAACATCTCGGGCCAGTGGCGCGGATCGACCGGACTGGTGACCCGCGGAGCTGACGGCAAGGTGATCTTCCTGTTCGGGGAAGTCCAGCCATCCGTCGTCTGCTCGCCACTCGAAGTCTGCGACATCGAGTTGCAGGCGGGTGAGGTGGTGCGCGACGTGCTGGTCGGCGACACCGTGCGCTGGAAGGTGGAGCCGGCGACATCGGGCACGGTCGGCGGCCAAGCCATCCACCTGATCGTCAAACCCGCGGAGCCAGGGCTCATCACCTCGATGGTGGTGACGACCTCGCGGCGAACCTATCATATCCAGCTCAAATCGAACGCGACTCAATATATGGCGCGCGTCGGCTTCGAATATCCCGAGGATGTCGGCAACAGGCTCGCCGATATCAACGCCCGGCTCGGCACTGAGGTGATCCCCGGCGCCGGCGTTTCGGCCGAGCAATTGAACTTCGGCTACAGCGTGAGCGGCAGCGCCTCGTGGCGGCCGACGCGCGTCTACAGCGACGGCGTGAAGACCTACATCCAGTTTCCGTCGACGCTCTCCGGAGGGGATGCGCCCGTCCTCTTCGTCGTGTCGGGCGGCCAGAACCGCATCGTCAACTACCGGCTGAAGGACGACATGATGGTCGTCGATTATCAGATCGACACCGCCATTCTGGTGTCCGGCGTTGGCTTTTGGAACCAGGACAAGGTGACGATTCGGAGGGGAGGCTGATCATGCGGCAGGTCTCCTCGACGCCTCGGGTCGTCCTTCTCTCCCTGCTCAGCCTGCCGCTCGCCGGATGCGCGTCGTTCGGCGGCAGCACCCTGGTGGCGAGCTCGGCGCCGGCCGATCTGTCCGGTCCCGCGGCTTCTGCGATCGCCGGCGACATGGTGACGAGACTCGCCGAGCAGGTCGGGCCCGGCTCTGGCACGATCATCCTGAAGCCCGACGGCACGCCCTTCGGCCAAGCGCTGGAGACGTCGCTCAAGAGCTGGGGATATGCGGTTGCGACCGATCAGAAGACCAAGGGCGAGAAAACCATTCCACTCGCCTATGTGATCGAGTCCTACAACGGTCAGGTCCTGGCGCGGTTGTCGACCGGCAGCGTCGAGCTCGGCCGCGCTTATAGCGCAACCGCCGCTGGAGCATCGCCGACCAGCCCGCTTTCCATCATGCAGCGCGGGTAGGGAGGACTATCATGGCGCAATCGCTGAAGCTCGGCGGCGCTCCGGAGGGAGTGGAGGCGAGGGGAATCCGCCGCCTCAACCGCTTGCCGATCGTCATCGCGATTGTGCTGGTGGTCGTCTTCTTCGCCGTGATCTTCTATGGCCTGACGTCGCGCGGACTGTACTTTCGGCGTGCCGCCGGCATCGATACGGCTTCATCCAATCCGGCCTCAACCTATGCCGATCAGCTGAAGAAAGGCATCTCCAACGGCATCATCGGCGATCAGACCGAAGCGCAAACATTCCAGCCGGCCCCGCCGCAGCCCGACACGCCAAAGCCCGCAACCAATCCCTTTTCCGGCCGACAACAGACCGAAGCGCGCTCGCAGCTCGAACCCGAGGCGCAATGGCGGGCGCGGCTCGAGCGCGAGGCGCATGACCAATATCTGCGGGAGCGACAGCGCCAGCGAATGGCCCGCGTGCAGGCGAGCGACGCCGCCCATGACTCACCGCTCGCCATTAATCTCGGCAAGCTCCAGACAGTCTCTGCGACGGCGACAAGCAACACAGCGCCGGCAAACACAACGACAATGTCTGTCGTTGCGGGAGGAGCGTCCGATCTCTACGCGGCAGCGTTGCGTGCCGGCTTCGGCTTGCAGAACATCGATCCGAACCGACAGGCGGCGAAAGAGGATTTCATCAACGCGGACCTCAAGAAGCTCGGCTACCTTCCCAACAAGGTTGTCACGCCGACTTCCGCTTACGAATTGAAGCGCGGCTCAGTCATTCCCGCAACACTGATCACGGGCATCAATTCCGACCTTCCCGGACGCATCACGGCCCAGGTCAGCCAGAACGTCTATGACAGCGCGAGCGGCCATCACCTGCTGATCCCGCAGGGCGCCAAGCTCCTGGGACGGTACGATTCCAAGATTTCGTTCGGGCAAAGCCGCGTCCTCGTGGTCTGGACCGATATCATCCTTCCGAACGGCGCGACCCTGCAGATCGGCGGCATGGCGGGCACCGACGCCGAAGGTTATGGCGGCTTCAATGACCAGGTCGACAATCATTATTTCCAGGTGTTCGGCTCGGCGATCCTGATCGCCGCGATCGGCGCCGGCATCGACATGTCGATGCCCGCAAGTTCACCTTACGGGTATCAGCAAACGCCGACGGATGCCGCCCGCAACAGTTTTGCCGAGTCGTTCGGCCGCGTCGCCGAACAGACGATCAGCAAGAACATGAACGTCCAGCCCACACTCGAGATCAGGCCTGGCTATGTGTTCAACGTCCTCGTCGACCAGGACATGGTATTTCCGGGGGCTTACAGGGGATGAAGTGCTTCGGTTCGGTTACGACAGAGTCCCTAGCAGATGGCGCGTTGTGCTCGAAGCAAACGATCCAGTTGGCTGATGGAGATCGCTTCTCGTTATCGCGATTGTCGCGCGCAGCAAAAAGGCGAGGCGGTACAGCGCCGTTGCGCGAAATTGCACGGAGCCTAGCGCCCGATCTCGCCGAGCTCGTCGTGCGGATGATCGAACGAGTCATCGCGATAGACAAAGGGTGCTGAAATGCGCAGCAAGAAAGCGACAAGGGATGTTCGTTCAGAGCTGCCTATGAGAGGCAGCCAGCACCAAAGCCCATCAAGTCGAATCCGGTCATAGACCAGCATTTTGCTCAGTAGATGCATTCAGACGAATAGGAGGTCGGATGCCATATATCGATGCCGCTGGTGTGAAGCTTTATTTTGAGGAAACGGGGGAGGGTCATCCGATCATTTTCCTGCACGAACTCGGGGCAGACAGCCGCGAATGGGAAAACCAGGTTCGCTATTTTTCTCGTGCTTTCCGCTGCATCACCTTCAATGCCCGCGGATATCCGCCCAGCGACGTTCCTGAAGAGCCTGCTCTATATGGCTGGCAGCTCGCCGTGGATGATATCGACGTTCTCATGCGTGGCCTCGTCATCGAACGCGCAGATCTGGTCGGATTAAGCATGGGCGGATATGCCGCCCTGCAATTTGGGTTGAGGTATCCAGAGAGAGTAAGCGCGATTGTCGCGGCCGGTGTGGGATCTGGGTCGGCTCCTTCCCAGCGTGACGATTGGTTGCGAGAAACTTCCATTCTCGCGCGGGCCTTCATCGAGCGCGGGATGGACGCGATGGCTCGGAAGATGGCGCACCGTCGGACTCGCGTTCAGCTCAAATACAAGGACACCCGGAGTTGGCAAGAGTTCATGGAACGCTTGCGTCATCATTCCCAGCGAGGAATATCAAATACGATGGTGCGCTGTCAGGCGTTGCGGCCACCGTTACATGATCTGCGCGATCAGTTCTCAAAGATGAGACTACCGGTCTTGCTGGCCTTGGGGGATGAAGACGCTCCCTGCCTCGAGACGAACCTGATGCTAAAAACAGTGCTTCAAAACGCCGGTCTTTGGATTTGCCCGAATACGGGCCATACCATCAATCTGGAGGAGCCGACAGCGTTCAATGCTCAGGTCGACTGCTTTCTAGCAGCGGTCGAGCGCGGGAGCTGGCGCCGCGGGTATCCGGCGATCGATCAGACAATTGGGAAGACGCACGATAGGCGCACGAACGCCGATGCAGTCTTTCACAGCACGTCCAACACTCCAACCGCTTCGTAGCGAGTATTCCCTTGGAATTGCGAACCAGCGTTCATCTCAGCGAATCCATGACGATGCGGTTGACCGCTGCGGCTACCCGCACGGGAGTGACGAAATCGGAGCTCATTGAAGCCGCGCTTGATCGTTTTTTGGAGCCTGATAGCGCTAGCGAGCATTTCGCGATACTGACAGGCCTCGCCGCGCTGAACGATCAGATCGATCGGCTCAGCGCCGACCTCAAGACGGTGAACGAGGTCGTCGCCCATCACGCACGCTTTCACTTGACCATTACGCCCCCTTTAACGAGGTCAGAGCAGAATATTGCATCTCTGGTCGGCTCCGAACGGTTCGAGGAATTCGCCGCGCAAGTAGGACGCCGCGTCGAGCGCGGGACATCCCTTCTACAGGAGACGATGAACCAGCGCGCCGTGGCGAATAAAGACCGCTTTGCGCGCGACCTTGCGGCAGGCGGTGCCCGCACGAATTACAACTCTTCAGAACCAGACCGTCGTCCATCGGATACAGTCGATGGTGCGACCAGATCGACGCCCGGCTACACCGAGAGATTTGTTGGCGCTGTGCGGCCGCCCACACTGACGCATTCTTGGGGGCCGGAACCGGCAGTTGCCGGCGTGATAGGAGGCCCCGCACTTATCGTGCGGGTGTTTGTGCCTTTTGCCGTCGGCTATTACCTCTCCTATCTCTTCAGAACAATCAACGCCTTGATCGCCGCGCCCCTGACATTGGAGTTGGGGCTCGACGCTGGTGATCTTGGGCTGCTGACGTCAGCCTATTTCCTTACCTTCGCGGCGGCGCAGATACCGATCGGCATCTTTTTGGACCGTTATGGTCCGCGGCGAATCCAGAGCGTTCTGCTGGTTGTTGCTTCGGTGGGCGCGGCATTGTTTGCGGTATCAGACAATTTGCTCATGCTGTTCCTTGGCCGGGCGTTGCTCGGTCTTGGGGCCGCTGCAAGCATGACCGCTGGATTGAAGGCCCTCGTGCTGTCTTTCCCGAAGGATCGCTTGCCGGTTCTAAATGGTCTCATGGTCCTGGTCGGTGGTTTGGGGGCGGTCACTGCGACCTCGCCTACGCAGTTATTGCTGACTTGGATCGGGTGGAGGACGCTCTTTGCACTGTTAGCCGTCCTCACGGCCAGCTGTTCGGCTCTGATTTATCTCTTGGTGCCCGAAAGTGCATCGACAACACCAACCATGAGAGGGACGGCCATGGCCGGCCTCAGGGAGATTTACACGAATTTGCATTTCTGGCGTCTGGCACCGTTGTCCGCAACTTCCGTCGGCACGGCCTGGGCGCTCCACGGCCTTTGGGCGGCGCAATGGCTTACCGACGTCGACGGCCTTGATCGCACAGCGGTGGTGCAGCACTTATTCGTCATGGCCGCCGCGCTCAGCCTGGGCGCGCTTATGTTAGGTGTTCTGGCCGACCGGATTCGTCGTTATGGAATTGGAACCGAGGCGCTGCTTGCGGTCGTCGGCCTCCTATTTATTGCGATCCAGTCCGCGATCATCTTGCGATGCCCGATGTCATCATATGTCCTGTGGGGCGCCGTGGCCGTGGTCGGCGCTGCTACCGTGCTGAGTTATGCAATCCTGGCCACCTATTTCCCGAAGGAACTTGCTGGGCGCGCCAATGCTGCGCTTAACGTGTTCCATATCGGCGGAGCATTTGTCCTGCAATCCGCAACCGGCGTTGTGCTTGAGCAATGGAGGCCTGTGGCGGGGCATTATCCGGCCATCGCTTATCAGACTCCCTTTGCCCTCAATCTCACCCTGCTGGTCGGCGCATGGATCTGGTTTTCTTTCTCATGGATGTTCCCTCCTTCGACGGCCGTTCGGAAGCGTCGAGTTGCGGCCAATCAAGAACCTGAAAAACCCGCGGGGTTTGACCGGGGCTGAGATGCGAGCAGGAAGGTCGGAATTGATGCGGGCAAGCAGGTACCGGAATGATCGAGCCGTGCTTTAGACGTGCAAGAACATAAACGTCCCGCCCACGCTGGAGATTCTGCCGGGCTATATTTTCAACGTCCTCGTCGACCAGGACATGGTCTTTCCCGGCGATTATCATGCGTGAGACGCGACAATGCACGACGCGCGCGCTTAAACGCGCGTTCCAAAACCCGGCTCATGAGCCACCAGAGACCCGGTCCGTCGCGTAAAGCGCAGCGCCCAGAACGGCGACCCCGGAACAATTAATAGCGGCATAGATTGTGATCGCCGGGACGGCACCGATGCTGCTCGTATTGCCAAGTTTGTCCAGTCATCAGCCCCGACGATACAAGGCTGTCGACCTCCTCCAGGACGCTTCTTGGGCTTTTACAAAAAAGAGCCGGGCCGATTGACCCAACTCGCGTGTGCTGTCCCGAAAGACGTTAGAGCGCTTTCGAGCGAAGTGGCTACCGGTTCGCGTGAAGGAGCTCTAGTATGCCTTCTTACGGAGCGCATCGACGAACTTAATCAGCTCAATCGTCTTGTTGTAGTCTTCATCGGCGATAGGCTCCCAAGGCTTGTTCTTCCCATCGGATAGATTCCTGAACGCTTCCGGATCCTTCTGCGCTGCATCGAGGAAGGCCTGCTTTATCGCGGCCTTCATGTCATCCGGCAGGTCGCTGAGGTACGCGACGGGCGAGTTGATGATCATGTCGGACCTCACGATGATGCGGAAGTCTTCCTTCTTCATCGGCGTGCCGTCGCTGGTCTTGACCATGCCCTTGTTGAGCATCCGGGTCAGGTTGGAGTCATCGTCGGCATTCCACCAGTCGGCGGCGACATCGACTGTGCCTTGCGCCAGCGCCAACACAGCGTTCTCGTGGCTACCGGTGAAAATGACGTTAGAGAAATAGGCACCGGGATCGATACCCAGCTGGTTCAGCTTTAGGCGCGGCATATTGTTGCCCGACGTCGAGTTTGGATCGACCAGGCCGAGATTCTTCCCCCTGAGGTCCCCGATCGTCTGATACGGCGACTTCGCCAGCACATAGAATACTGAATAATAGCCCTTCGAACCGTCGGAGTTGACGTCGATCACGAAGGCGTCGATCTTCACGCCGGTAAGGCGGGCGCGAGCAAAGGAGGCCGGGCCGTAATAGCCGATCTGGATGTTGCCGGCGCGCTGGCCTTCGATAACGGCAGCATAATCATTGGCAACCCGCAGCGTGACCTTCACTCCAAGTTCCTTGGAGAGATAATTCACGAACGGCGTCCAGCGCTCGGTCACGCCGGACGCGTTCTCGCCCGGCACTACGGCAAAGGCCAGTTCCGGATATTTGGACTTCCAGACTTCGGCGTAGGCTGACGCGGAGAAGACCAACGCCGCAGCGCCGGCAAGAACTAATCTTCGAGTGACCATGATGCACCTCTTGTTTAGTGGGTTTAAGCAAACTTTTCTGGCTATGCTTACAGCCCCCCAGCCCGTCGAGCGTCGCCACACCTGTAGGCTGACGCCCGCGTATCCCCATGAACTCATTGCGTCGAGTTCGTGAAGCCCCTGCGCGGTGGCACCAGCAGGGCGCCACCGAACATCACGCGGAGCGCCAGATCGCAGATGCCTGGGCTGATCGTGGATTCATGGCTCCGTGGGCAAAGTAGTGCATCCACCGTTCACAGAGATGACCGCGCCTGTGATATAGCGGGCGAGCGGGGCGGCAAGAAAAGCCAGGAGGTTTCCGATATCTTCTGGCTCACCAATTGCGCTGTACGCGCAGGAGCATGCTGACCGCACTCTGGTTCTTTAGCTCGTACACGCCAGCCGGCTTGGCAACTGCCGCAACCGTTGGTGCCGTAATGGTGCCGGAGTATTTCTGATCGAGAAAAGTAGCAAAAACGTCCGCCGAGAATGTCAGATTCTTCACTGGCGTCCAGCGTGTGATGGTGCCCACCGCTGCGAGGTTGAAGTCGGGCTTGCAGACACTAGGCTCTTGCAGAACCACGCGTTCTTTGAGGACCACTGGCTCAAGGAACGCTCCTATAGCCGCGAGATCTTGCAGAGAAGTTCTCGCAAGAATCGCATTTTTGACAAGCGGTCGCATCCTCGGACGCGCAGCGTCCGTGCCAGGCTGATGAAGCATCGATAAATTGCTTTGTTCTGCGGTCAGATCGTTGAATGTCGAGAAATACGTGCCTTTCAATCTCGGGCCGCGATTGAACTACGATTTATGCTGTCTCGGATCGACACGCGGTGTGCTGGTCGGCGATCTCATCGAATCCTGTGAGAGTCTGAGGCTTGCGGCACGGAGCGGCCGGGCCGGGCCGGGCCGGGCCGGGCCGGCAATATCGTGCCTGTTCGATCGAACGCTGCAAGCGTGGTATCGAAATATCGAACACCGAGATACGCCACTTTCGCAAACCCTGGGTCCGCGCTTTCCAAAGCAATTTGACCGGCGCCGGATGCAAAGGGCGCGATCGATCGGCTCGAGATGCGACCGCGATCGGCTGTTGGCATTGTTCGAATGCTGCGCAAGTTATCCGGTGTTATTCGCAAAGATTCATGGCGATCTCCACGTCGACAATGTTCAGGTGAGGGGGCACGAGGCGCTCGTCATCGACTTCTATGCCAATCAGGATGGACCGCTGGTGTGGGACATAGCGACCTTGGAGGCCAGCCTATTGGTCGATGCCTTCGATAATGATGAGCTCTGGTCCTTCGATGAGTGGTGGAGCTCGATTGAGCAGCCGTACGGTGGTAAGCCGCTCGACATGCTGCTCGGGCACGGTGATCCGCGCGATCCGCATCGCTGGTTCCACGAAGCCGTGCGACAGATCCGGCACTATGCCGCGCGTGTCGCGCCAGCAGATCAATACGGAGCGGCTCTTGCGCTGGCCCTTCTGAACAAGGCCGCCAAAGATCCAAATCTGAAAGGTCCTGAGGATGAGCGTCGCGCCGCTGCGTACGTGCTAGCAGAGCGCATTCTCGACAACAACTTCGCAGGGCGGTGAGACGAATTCATGGGCGTCGTCATTCTCAACTTTCGGGCCGTAGTCTCTTCACGAGGCGAGGCGGACCAGCACCTGTCGAAACCCGGCGATGCTGTCCTGGTCAACCGCGGTGGTCCACGTTGGCTCGTGTTGTCCTGTCCTTGCGGTTGCGGCGAACGATTTCCCGTCAACCTCGATCCAAGAAGTGGGCCCGCCTGGCGTATCTACAATGCGGAAGGAGGAAAAATGAGTGTGTTTCCTTCCGTTTGGCGCGATACCGGCTGTCAAAGTCACTACATCATCTGGCGCGGACGTATTTATCTGTTCGGGTCAGATAATGATGCGGAAACAGATGCTGGTATTGCATTGGATGATTTGCTCGGACCGGTGTCGAAACGATTGTCGTACGCCGCTTGGCGGTCCTTTGTCGACGTCGCCGATGAGCTCGGAGAAATCCCTTGGGACGTTCTAGAAGCCTGTCGGACCCTCGCTCGCAAGCGAGTGGCCGAGGAAGGAACTGGCAAGCTGAGAAGCCACTTCCGTCTACGGTCGGCCTTGGGAACGACGGGCAAGGTCGACTTCACGGCTTGAGATCATTTGCTTCAAACGGCTGCGAATATCGAAGATGAAATAGTCAGCTCGCCTGCTCGTCACTAGATCGATCAGCACGAGAGCAGCAAGTTGGATTGAATTGCTACGCCGGCTCGAATTGGAATTGGCTCAACCTCTTCGGCGCGCCCGGTGTGACCAGCCAATCGGTCAGGGCTCCTCGCTCTCTGCGCAACCTACCGAGTGCAGAAAGCACGACGGTACTGATGGCTTGTTGTCTGCTGCGCAGATGGTCTTCAACTAGCTTGTTGTCGAGTGACGTAACCTGCATTCCCTTCAAGAGACCTCCAGATTCGCATAATCTTCGTTATGGAATATATTCCTATTCGATTTGTTCTGGTCGCGGACGGGGCCGAACACGCGCGCACCTCGCGCGGCGCGGCCCGCCAGAACTCTCGAACGTTCGGGCCAGCTGGATGGCCAGACTTCTGTCGGTCTTAAGTGGTTGCGGGGAGACGCAACCTCCGACACCGACATTCACTGGTGGTGGGCATTTCAACGGTGAGCGGCCCCATCGCGGAAAAAGACGTACGCGGAATCAAAAATCAGCCCGACTATCAAACGATAACGAAACAGCCCGGCCGACCATTTATGTGGACGCCGGCTGCGGCCCTCGTCGACGCATCTTACAAGACGAGTGACGGTCATCCGCGAGCATCGAACGAAAACACCCTTGATCTTATTCTTATATCTATCGCGACTGCAAGTGCACTGCCTTTGCCAAGGCTCGCGCCGCCTCTTCCGGAGAAGCCTTGTCCGTGGCGCTGTCGACCATGAGGTTTGCGGCACGCATGGCCTCGACCGGAACCGAGCCGACGAGAGGAGCAAGTGCTCGCTTCAGCCGCGCATCGGCGGCGCGTTTTGGCGCGATGAGAATCAGCGCGTCGTAGGAAGGTATCGCATGCTTCGGGTCAGCGAGCACGAGGAGATCCTGCGCCGCGATACGCCCGTCGCTGGAGAATGCGGAGATGACGTCGGCCTCGCCGGATTCGAGGGCGTGATACATCATCGTTGGGTTGAATGAACGTCGCGTTTTGAACGACAGACCATAGGCACTCTTCAGCGAGCTCCATTCCGGCCGTCCCAAGAATTCAAGATCATCGCCGATGGTGAGTTGAGGAGCAACGCGGGCCAGATCGGCGATCGACGTGATGTTTAGCTCCTGCGCTTGTTCTCGTTTCATCGCGAGAACGTAGGCATTCTCGAAGCCGAGCGCGCCGAGTACCGTGACGCCCCGCTCTGCTTTCATCCAGCGGACGATCTCCGCCTGCATCCTCTCGCGCGATGGCGTATCGGTGCGGCCGATGACATTGCGCCAGAGCGTGCCGGAGTAATCGACGTAGGCATCGATGTCATCGTGCGCCAACGCGCGAAAAGCGATAGCCGAACCGAGCCCGTCCTTGCGCGTTACGCCGGCCCCCTCGGCCTTCAGTCGGTCGCCCATCAGGTCCGCCAGGATGAACTGTTCGGAAAAGCCCTTCGCGCCGATGGTATAGGTTGCGGCTTCGTTCGAGAGCAGCGGCGCGAGGCCGGCGAGCGTGCCCAGGGCAAGCCCCGCGATACCGAGCGCCACGCGCTTCCTGCTGCGTTCGGACGCCCCTCTCTCCACAAGAGCGAGAAAAAGGTCGGTGACCAGAGCGAGCCCGGCGGCGGCAATGCAGCCGAACAACACGGAAACCCAATTCTCGGTCTGCAATCCCGTAAAGATGTAATTGCCAAGGCTGGTTTGGCCGACGGGCGTCGACAGCGTGGCAGCTCCGATCGTCCATACGGCTGCGGTCCGCACCCCGGCCATGATGACAGGCGTCGCGAGCGGCGCCTTGACCCGCGTCAGAATCTGCCCCGGCGTCATACCAACACCTTCCGCCGCTTCCACGATAGCCGGATTGACGCCGTTCAGGCCAACCAGGCCGTTGCGCAGAATCGGAAGCATGGCATAGAGCGTCAATGCAATCAGCGTCGGCAGGAATCCAAGCGCGGGGATACCGAAGCCGAACAGCCGCACGGTCAATGTCGAGAGCGCAAGAAGCAAAGGATAGAACAAGGCGAGCAACGCAAGCCCCGGTATCGTCTGGATCAGGCTTGCGACGGCAAGCACGAGCCTGCGCAGCCATGGCCGATCCGCAGCGAGGGCAGCGAGCGGCAGGCTGATAAGAAGCCCAAGCGCCAGCGCCGTGGCGCAAAGGACGATGTGTGGCGTGAGATAGGTCGGAAGCAGACGCCAAGCGTCGAACAAAGCGTCTAATTGCGTACCGGACAACAGCTCTGCGCCGGCATCAGGCACAGGCAGGTCCGTTCCTGGCCGCAAGCGCGGCGATACGCTCCGCCTGACGTCTCGGCACCTCCATCAAGGCGGCAACGTCCGGATCGTCAGAACCCATCATCAGGGTGTGCGGCGTATCGTCGGCAAGCACGTGGCCGTTCTTCATGACGACGATCCGATCAGCCATCAGCACAGCTTCCTGGATATCATGGGTGACCATCAGGGTCGTGATGCCGAACCGGTCGTGCAGCTCTCGGTAGGAGGACCCCAGGCTGTCGCGGGTGACAGGATCGAGCGCACCCATCGGCTCGTCCATCAGAACGATGCGCGGTCGGGCGGCGATTGCACGCGCGACGCCGACCCGTTGGCGCTGACCTCCGGACAGCATGTGTGGA
This sequence comes from Bradyrhizobium sp. 142, assembly GCF_023074015.1. Lineage (NCBI taxonomy): Bacteria > Pseudomonadati > Pseudomonadota > Alphaproteobacteria > Hyphomicrobiales > Nitrobacteraceae > Bradyrhizobium > Bradyrhizobium sp. 142. Next base: position 30,321 of record NZ_JADPKQ010000541.1, on the reverse strand, counting down.
AAGCGGCTGGCATAGTCCTGCGGCAAGTCGACCATATCCAGCATCTCGGCCACCTGCGTTTCGATCGCGTTCGCCTTCCAGCCAAGCAGCTTGAGCGTCACGGCAATGTTGTCGGCGACCCTCATGTGCGGGAACAAGCCGATCCCCTGAAAGACATAGCCGATGCTCCGCCGCAGCATCGGCGGTTCGGCTTCGCTGACAGGCACTCCGTCGATCCTGACTTCTCCAACGTCAGGATCGACGAGGCGATTGATGGTCTTCAACAGCGTGGTCTTGCCGGATCCCGAGCCACCGACCAGCGCGACCAGTGAACCTTGCTGCACGTCGAGCGATACGTTGGAAACGGCCGCACTCCGTCCTCCATCGTAGGATTTGGACACAGCATCGATCTCGATATACGGCACCGAAGCTGATGGATTCGAAATCGGCGAAGCTGTCATGAGCAAGGCCTCCCTGTAGACGACCGACGTGGACAGAAAGGGACCATGCAAGGAGTCAGGGCATGATCCACTCGGGTGCCCGGTTCTCCGGCTTACACCCACGGCTGTCTTCGGAAAACAAGCCCGTCACGGCTCCAACGCGACCTGCAAGCCCTCGTTGCCCTCAATATGAACATAACGGGGCCCGATCGGCCGCCCCCTGCGGCGGGCAACAGTGACAATGTCCTTCAAGGGGGCAACGTGCGCATCCGCCTCAGGGCGGGATAAGATCAGATCGGCGTGAAACAGCCCTTCCGATTCAAGACCTGCCGCATCGACGCCGAGAGCCGCCAAGGCGGCCAGACTGCCTTCGAACTCACCGGCATCGCGAAAGCGACGCTGGATGAATGTCGCGCCGGTCAGACGCTCCGTCACAAGGCCATGCTTCTCGAACGTCGCAGCCAACGCATCGAACGGGAACATCCTCAGCACGAAGGAGACGATCCATGGGCGCCTCTCTGTTGCATCGAGGATTTTGCTGAACGTCTTTTCGGTGACGTAGCCGATGCAACCCGTCGACATGATGACATCAGCAGAGCGGATAACACTCGCGCTGTCCGCTGAGAGCGACTCACGTTCGAGATCGGCGACAATGCCCTGCTCGAGAAGACCAACACCCGTTGCATAGCCGATCGCCGGTGCCGAGATATCGAGACCGATAAATCGCGCCAGGCCGACATCCGGCCAAGACGCATAGAAATTGCGATCCAGACGCACCAGTGTCTCGGAACTGATCGCCCTCATCTCGCGCCGCGCGTAGCGGTGACGCAAGCCCCCGAATGTCAGTGGAAACCGATGCACCGCTGCGTTGATGCCGTATGAACAGCCAACATCGAGCACGGTCGGCTTAAGGCCGGTTGCCGCAGCCTTCGCTGCCAGAATTTGGCGCACAACCGGCTCGGCCACGTCGGGGATCATGTAATCCAGATCTCCCAGCACAGAGAAATATGCCCTGGGATCTTCCATGGCATAAATGTCATCGAACACGGCCTTAGACTCGTTGATACGCGAAAAATCTGCTCGCAACCGGATGTCTCCCATTTCATTTTGCTGGCCGCTCGATGCCTGCTGCCTTCAAGCGCTCGATGCCTTATCGCAGAGATCGGCCGCCGCACAAAACCCCATCGCGCGCTTTTTCAGTCTCGCTTCGTGAAGCAGAGGGCGCACCTCTTAGTGCAGAGCACGTAGAAGATGAAGTGGCTCCAAAAGCGGCCACGAGATTCTTCGGCATTTAAGTTGTGACGTTGAGGCTTCCTGAGTGCCGAATGGCAGCGATTGCAATGGCCACACGTTGATGGCAAGATTATGAGTGGAGCGAGCATAGAGCTATGCGCTGCATCGCTCGATCCTGTCGATCGTCATCGACTCGATCGTTGGACACGACAATGCTGAGATAACCACGCCGAGCACTCTTGGTCAGGATTGATCGTTTGAGCATGAGCACGGTTGCGGCGGAGCGATCTCCCAGGTGGGCCTTGCCAACTTCACGGCGGCTGTTCGGCATCTGAGGTTGCTCCGTCCGGCCAACCTTCCATGGACTTCTTAACGTCGTATTGCCCGCCGCGGCGCGCACTTCGATCAAATAAGCGCTTCGCTACGGTATCCCAAATCCCAGGTACCGGGGTGACGGCCTGCTAACCACCGCGCTTCAATCTTTCAGGACTGGCCGCGGTCGGGAGGCGATCGGGCAACCCTTGCGCGGTTCGCACGTTGGCGACAAGGACTCGAAGCGGCATATCGGCATCTCGACCGTGTGTGTTTAGGATGGAAGAACAGCGAAGTACACAACGGCGACCGACGCGTGATCCCGCCTTCGCGTCGCCTCACATTGGAGTATCGTGGGAAGCTGCGCCGACTCTCTAGCGATCGTTTAAGTCACCGACCCGCAGTTCCCATGAACGACCAGAGCACGGAACGCTGGCTTCCGAGGCTCGCTCCGCACGATCAGCAAGTGGGCGACTCGCAGACGACGGGCCGCTGATGCCCAACATCTTCAGCGGATCCCGTCGGCTAGAACAATTGCGCGCCTCATGACAATCGGACGGGACTTGCTCGCGAAAGCGGAAACCATCCAGGTCGCGGCGATCGAGGCTGGCGTACCAAACCTGGCTGAGGCCCGCGAGATGATCACCCAACTCCACGTGATGATCGGGCGAAAGGCCGAAGCGGGACTCACGCCATGGATCGAGCGAGCTCGTGCCAGTCTTATCGCATCGTTCGCCCGCGGCGGAACGAACGATGAAGCGGCGGTTCGGGCGGCGATCACCTCACCCTGGTCCAACGGGCAGACCGAGGGGCAGATCACCCGCCTCAAGCTCTTCAGACCGCAAATGTGCGGCCGCGGGAAAATCGGCCTGCTTCAAGCCAGACTAATCGGCGCAGAATAAGCGCAGCTCCCCCAAAAATGCGTCAGAGCCCACAATTGACCCCCTAAGGTTGGGCTGTTGCGCCGCCTGCTTTGGAATGATGTAGGTGGTCCGGGATGTTTCTTGTGACCACGATCACAGGTGTGGTCATGCTGATCGAGATCGGGTTTTCTGAGTTTTGGGACCGATCTGAGCCGTCGCGCGATAGATGGCCGATCAGATCGGGGGACGGCAAGCTACCGCGCCTGACCTTTTTCTATGAGCATCGTCGCGCTAGATGTGCGGCAACGTTTGATTGCGCCGACGCTGCTAAGATCTCCTGCGCCAGGGCCTCCCGTATCGCTACGGCCATTTGATGGGCGGCGGCGATCCCTGATTGGGTTCTTCCGCATATTTGGTGCAGCTCGATCGACCGGGGTGGGTAGGTTGCTCGGTCGTTCTCAGGCAGCCAGGAGGACGCGTCGACGCAATAGCGGGTAGCTTGCCCGGCCATACATTTGTCGTTTGATGGCTTTGATCCTGCTGATCTGGCCTTCGACCGGACTGGTCGTCCAGGAGGTAGTTATTGCCGCTCGGACCGCATCGATGTCGCGCGCGATACCGTTGGCGAAGCTCTTGAGCTCGCTGTTGCCTGCTTGTGCGATCCATTCATCGAGCTCGGCGATGTCGCTACCACTGAGAAGGGACACAAACCGCTTCGCCAGATCGGCCGCCGTGGCGAGTTCCGGAGCTTGCGCAAACAGATGGCCGAGGAACAGCCTGGTTTCAGCGTCGATCTGATCCGGATCCTGGCTCAAATACCAAGCACAGCGACGACGCGTGGGAGCTTTCCAGGTCAGGTGTGGTTGTGCTTCTCCTGCCGCTTCTGCATGTGCACGCCTGTTAGCGGCCCATCGCGCGACGGTCACCCGACTTCCAGTATACCCCTGTTGCTGAAGCTCCCGCCAAAGCTGCTGGCCCACCTGGCGGCCGGAGGCCCACCGCGCTTCGAGCCAAGCCTCGAAGGGCGCGAGAAGATGTGAAGGTCCGTTGGGACGCGAATGCTCCGGTTCGCCGCCGGCGGCGAGCCAGCGCTGAACAGTGCGCCTGTCGACGCCGAGCAGTTGGGCGATCCTGGATGTCGGGCAACCTTGCTCGCGTAGACGACAGATTTCATCCCAGCGTTCGCGTCGCGCTGCCTTTCGATCCGCCTGCAACTGTGCAAGGCCGGGTGGCGGCATGGAACTGCCGGTCTTCGCTCGTTGCGCGGACGCCATGATTTGCACGGCGGCGGCTACGTTGTGACGATGGCGGCCGACCGCGTGGCGCAGGGCCTCACCCAAGCTGTTGAGCAGGTGCCATCGGTCCGTCACCTGCACCGCGTCGGGCGCGCCACAGCGTGTGCCATCAGCATAAAGTCCCGCACGATCGCGCGCGACGACCTTGATCCCCGGCCAGCGCTTGAACCAGCTCGCAACACTGTTGGCGTTACGATCGGGAAGCAGATCAAGCACGCAATTGCGCTCCAGATCGCAGATGATCGTTCCATATCGCTGGCCACGACGCCAAGCCCAATCGTCGATGCCGACGACGGTCGGGGCAACGAAATCCGGCAAGGGAGCCGAGTGAATCATTCGGAGCAAAGTGTCGCCGCTGACCGGCATAGCCAGTTTGCGCGACAGGCGCGAGCCAGGCTCACCGCCGACCGCAAAGCCGATCGCCAGTTGGCTCTCGCAGAGGCGGGTTGTGCGTCTTGCTTTCGGCCGCACCGTTGCCGGTAGCCTCTCGGTGCATATCCGACGCGGATATTGCGGATTGGCGCATCGAAACCGTCGCGCCTGAAGCCGGATTTCGACAGCCCGACCCTGCCACGGCAGATCGGCTAAGCGTCGCACGTAATGGCTGTGGACGCGACCCATCCGGCAGCCGCAACTAGGACAGAGCGAGACTGCTGACTTCGGCCGAGCCACGAGCACCACTCTGTCGGTCTGGGGAAGGATCTGGACAATCGAAAGCTCGGGGGAAACCAGTGAGCGGAAGGCTTGGAGCAAGGCGAATCACGGACGTCGACTGCGATTCTGACCTTATGCCCTTATTCGCACTGTCCGTGAATCCTGCACCCTGCACCAAATGTGCGGAAGAACCCCTGATTGTCGCGCCATAGGCTGGCGGCAGCCACGTCCTGGACACCGGAATCGGGCAACGGCTTTCCGTCGATCGAGATCCGTTTCGGCGATATTCCGATTGCCGCTGAGCTACCGCGAATTGTTGTGCGCGTCTGGTACCGGACCGTGATTACTAGTTGAGGCCTCGCGCATCAACTGCTTCGATCTTTGCGCAGCAGAGACTGTTCGGCGAGCCGAGTTGCAATCGACGACCGAATTGGAACATTTGCCCTGAAACCTTGGCGACCCATCCTCCCTACCACGATTGATAGTTGTTCACGTTCTTGCCTGCCGTATTCTGCAGAAGCTCGACCTCCGGCGAGAGCAACACGTTCGTTGAACACCCGCGCGCTTCTAGATCTCTCCCGCCCTCACACCAAGTCGCAAACCAACGCTCTGTGATTCCAGATCGTACTGCACGATCCTGTCAGCTGGATGAACTCGTAACTGAAACAGCGGAAGGGACTCCTTTATGAACATCGGCGTCTTGAAAGAGATCAAGCAAGACGAGCGCCGTGTCGCCCTGCAGCCGAGCCAGGCGAGAGCTCTTTCGAGCCTGGCTCACAACATCTATGTTGAAAGCGGCGCCGGGGAGCGGGCTGGATTCTCCGACGCGGATTACCAGGCCAGCGGTGCGAAGATTGTGAGGAAAGACGAGGTCCTCGCCCGAGCGCGGCTTCTCCTTAAGGTCAAGGCCCCACTGCGCTCTGAGTATGATGATTACGCTCCTCATCATATTCTCTTCACATACTTGCATTTTGACGAGAACATTTCCTCTCAGGATCTTTCCGAACTCATCAGCCGAGGCTTTCTAGGAATTGCTTATGAGTGGGTCGGAAAAGCTGGCCACTATCCATTGCTGGAGCCGATGAGCAAACTGACCGGTTATCTCTTCGCTCAAAGGGCGTTGGAGCTCTGCTCACAAGAAAAGGGAGTATTCTGCGCTCGCAATGAGGACCTTCTTCTCCCCGGGGGACGGGCTCTGATTGTCGGTTGTGGCAACATCGGACTGTCCGCGTTCAAATATTTATCTGACCTCGGGGTTGCCTTGACCGTCATTGTCACGCGAGGCGGCGAGGATTTCAATCGCAAAGCCAATGCTCGGTTCGGGACAGAGGGCATCGACTACGTAGGCACAACCCGCACCAATCTGGTAACGATGAATAGCAAGGATCCTTCTCGCACCCAACACACGATTTCGGCGCTACTGCCGGAGACCGACATCGTCCTCAACTGTGCAGTGCGCCGCCCAAACCTTCCAAAGCGGAGAATGGAATACCTGATTGACCGGAGCATGGTTCGACGCATGCAGAAAGGTAGCATTATCTGCGATTGCACTGCCTGTGATAATGACATGATCGAAACCTGCACTTCTTCGGCTTTGCTCTACGACTCATATCGTGAAGAAGGCGTCGTGCACTACAATTGCGATCATATTCCATCACTGGTGGCCAATACTGCGACGCGTCTGCTGACTGCGCGGACTTTTGCCTATATTCAGTACATCGCGCATCTCGACTCTTTGCAGGCCATCACCCAAGATGAGAACCTTCGTAATGGAGTTTGTTGCTATCGAGGGCACCTGACCCATGCGCTGTCGGCGGAGAAGAAGGGATTACCGTATCGCCCCTTGACAGACGTGATCGAGGCACTGTCAAGCGCGGCGTAGGCGATCAAGAACCTCCAGTTGCTGGAGGTCTAAAAGAATGCGCAACACTTTACAGCACCAGAATCGCCTGCTCATTCCGGGACCCGTTAGTCTCTCTGACGTGATCCGCCCGGTCATGCTCGATGACCACTCGGCGGGAGAGCCCGAAATGATCGAGGCATTGCGCGCGGCACGCCGCTATTTGACCGAGCTGGCCAGGGCGGAAGGCTGGGGAACCACCATTCCATTTCCAGGAAGCGCCACTTATGCGAATGAGGCGGTCATTCGCACATTCGTGCCAAACGATGGCCGGTTGCTCGTGCATAGCAACGGAGCATACGGCGATTGGCTCATAACGATGTGCCGTCGCATGGAGATGCCTCATGTGGTCTTGAGAACACCCCCAACCAGACCGCCGACGAGCGCGGAGTTTCGCAAAGCCCTCGCTCTTGACTCCCAAATTACTCACGTGATGATGGTTCACGTAGAGACGAGCAGCGGATTGTTGAATCCTATCGAGATGGTTGCGGATCTGTGCAGCACATATCACAAGGGGCTGCTGGTCGACGCCGTCGCCTCGTTCGGGGCGCTTCCGATCGACATGAAGGAGCTCAACATACAAGCGTTAGTTCTCTCGTCGAACAAGTGCATCGAAGGCCCCCCAGGGCTCGCTTGGGTAATTTGCGACCGAGCTGCTCTTGAGTGCTGTGAAGGAAATGCGAGATCGCTGAGCCTCGATCTCTGGGACCAGGACCGATCCGTCGATCGGACAGGATGCTTCCGATTCACGCCGCCAACGCATTCAATCCGTGGTGCATACGCAGCGCTGGAACTTCACCGGGCGGAGGGCGGCTCCGCTGCGAGGTTACGGCGATATCACGTCAACCGGCGCCGATTGGTCAATGACATGCGCAACCTCGGCTTCCAGACGCTTCTCGCTGACGCACACGCTGCGCCGATCGTCGCAACTTTCTACGATCCGAACGACGAGCACTACGATTTTGGCAGAATGTACGATGGTCTGGCGTCGCAGGGCTTGATCATTGTGCCTGGCCGACTGGCCGTTCCAGGGACATTTCGCATCGGATGCATCGGGGCATTAACTGAAGACTCGATGTCAAATGCGGTGGGCGCGATTCGGGACGTCCTGCATGACATGGGAGTGCAGAGATTTGGAGCCGGCCCAGCAGCGCTGGGGGCAATGTAAGACAGCTGGCGAGACACAAAGGTGCCTCACGTTAGCGGCGGCCGACTTTGAGATTCGCGAAAAATCGCCTGCGGGCTTGAGCTGTGTAGCAAGGCAGCATGTCAGCGCACAATACCAGGCCGTTTTGTGGGCGGCTCGACCGCAGCGCGCGCGACCGGAAGCACAGCGTTCGCAAGTTCGGCCTGGTCTGCAAGACCAGATGTGCGAACCTGGGTCGTCAAGCCACCATCGAGGATCAAGGTTTGACCAGTCATGAATCTGGATCGCGGACTTGCGAGAAACAATACGGCTTCAGCTACGTCTTTTGGGACCCCGAGACGTCGCAGGGGATGCTGGGCCGCGGCCTCCTCCAGGAGTTCGGTCACTTCACGCCCGGGGTTGGCCTCCGAGAGCGAACGGCGCAGAAGTTCGGTATCGATATAGCCAGGGGCGACTGCATTTACCCGTACCCCCGCGGGCGCGTGGTCGACGGCTAAACTCCGAGCCAGTGCCGTCAAGCCCGATTTAGCGACGATGTAGGCGGTCCGGCCAGGGGTCGCCGTTACGGCCCAGATCGACGATATCAACACAATCGCGCCATCCCCCCGAGCGGCAAGGAACGGCAGCGCCGCTTGCGCAGCAAGAAATGGGCCACGCAAGTTCAACGACATGCATTCATCCCAGTCCGAGGCGGTAATCCCAAGTGCTGACCCGCGAAAAGCCCGACCCGCACAGCAGACAAGGATATCTAGACCGCCGTTCCATTCAGCCGCGGACTGAATGGCTGCGGAAATCTCATCTTCGCGATTAACGTCCGCTTTCACGGCCCGGATCGTTAGCCCGGCCGCATCTGCCAGCTTTCGACAGACCTCGACGCTCATATCGGTCGATCCACACGCCACAACTCGGGCGCCGCGCTCGGCAAGAAGATTAGAAACAGCGAGCCCAATTCCTCGCGTACCACCAGTGACGAAAGCTGATTTTTCTTGAAGCTCCAACATGTGCTACCCTTAGCTGTAGCTCGCGGCCGCCCAAGAACGCTGGGAGCTATGGGCAACACTAGATCGCCCATCGAGCAATTGGACTCCTCACTATGAGCAGTCAGGCGGCCTTCGTGCCCGAGCGCAGCCTCACATCGGCGACCACGCGTTCTCAGAACATTAACGATCGCCCGGGAGCGCTTTGTGAAGGGTCCATGATGATGTGAAGGGTCCATGATGATCTTGTGATGAATTGTTGACGGCAGGAGAGAAATGTCAAGCACGACCTAGTAATCGCGCGATAATCTGAGATTATACGTCCGTTCGGGAGGTCCCGAAAGTCAGTCACTGGCCGAGTTCAAATCCGGCAGTTGCAGCCCAGGGATTGCGGAGCCGCCCGTTGCACCGCATGAACGCTGACCGCGATGCATGCTACTTGCATCCGTTGCGGCGCAGCGTGTGATTACGGAAATTCCTTCAGGACATCATCGGCGGCCACTGCAAACGCGAAATGCTTAACCTACGTCAGGTTAAGGCCCCCGTCGATCAATACGATCTCGCCGGTAAGATAGTTCGACTCGATGACCATCCCGGCCAGTTGAGCGACATCTTCGGGATGCGCTGGGCGCCGCATCGGGGCGCGTTCACCCCAAGTCCTATAAAGATCGCTGCGCCCCTCAGTGAGCGGGGTATCGACGAGCCCCGGCGCCAAAGCATTGACGCGGATTGCTGGCGCCAGCGCAACAGCCAGTAGCTTGGTCATATGGTTGAGCGCAGACTTGCTTACTGCGTGCGGAATTGACGAGCCCTTCGGACGAATACCAGCATGGGAGCTTATATTGAGAATGCAGCTTGGAGCAGCGGCCGTGCTGCTGTCACGCAGTGCCTTTTCGGCTTCGCAGACGAGGAGCCATGGTGCAACGACATTAACATTGTACATTCGCCGCCATATTTCCGCGTTCGCGCGTTTGAGATCAGAGTGCGGTATCACCTCCACAATCCCAGCATTGTTGACGAGGACGTCAATTCGCCCATGGCGATCCAGGACGTTCCGAATCAGAGCGGGAATGCTGCTTTCGTCAGCAAGATCGGCTCTCGTATAGCTGGCATCCTTGAATTCGCGCGCCAGACGCAAGCCCGCCTCATGCGAAGAACGCGAATGAAGTGCGACGGAGAATCCCAGACCATTGAGGCGCCGGGCTATTGCGGCACCGATCCCAGAAGTTGATCCAGTTACAAGGGCAACTCGTCTGTCGTGAAGCATGATCGGGCACGTCCTCTCCGCCGACGGCATCCGCCGCTATGGCGCATGCCGGAACCAACGACACCTATAGGGTCAGCGAACCTGCATTAATCGAAAACCGACAGCAAAGCCGTGAGTCAAGCCGGGCGAGAGCTATCAGTTCTGGTAGCTGAGACGGACGCCTGCAAATGCCTTAGGCTTGCGCCTAGAAGCGCACATCGCGATTCGGCGGAGGCTGTTTGCATTTGCGTGCCGTCCCAGTTCAAGGTCTTCAAACAAAAGATGCGCGGGAATAATTCCGAACGCACACGGGATCTCCAAATCCGGCAGAAAGTTCACGTGCCGCAAGACGAAGCTCGAACCAGACTCGCGCGGCGGCTTATTGTCATTATCATGGGCGAGACCATGGCATCGCTCGTCTCATACATACTTGAGGGCGAAGGGCATCTGACGCTCGCGACCGACGACACTCGTATTGGCGCCATTCTTTCCGAGAAGCACAAAGCCAGTCTCATCATTCTCGACACTGACATACTCGCCGAAAACCAGTCGACGAAACAGGCCGTTGATCCGCTCGTCACAAACCCGGGCGCTCCGCTCCTTATTGTGACCGCGGATAGCGAGCGCTGGCGTAGCCTTGTAGGCCCATCCCAAGCTGTAACAGTTCTTCAAAAGCCGCTAAGGGCGCACGCGCTCCTGACACAGATTCGGTCGCATATGGCAGCACCCGAACGCGCGCGGGAATTGCGCTTTGCGGATGTCACCGCGTGTCTTAGAACGCGGAGAGTTCGCCGTGGGGGCCGGCGCGTGCATACGTCACCGACCCAATTCAGGATGCTTTGTCATTTACTCCGAAATCCTGGACAAGTCGTTTCACGTGACGAGCTTGTCGAGGCCGTATGGAAGGGCGCCGACGTCGTCGACCCTCGGACTGTCGATGCCCATGTCGTCCATCTGCGCAAGGCACTCACCATTGGCGGGGAGCGCAATATCATCCAGACAGTTCGATCGGCCGGTTACCTTCTTGATATCGACGGTTGATTTCGAGCAGCGCCGCCGATGGCGAGCGTTCACAGGCGGAGCTATTAACGGCAAACATTCTATGCTGAGCCTAGCTGCTCGGTAATCGGCCTTGACGGGCCTGCGGCGGATATCTCCGCGCCCTGCCCACGTTTAGGTTTGCAAGCACGTCTGTTGTCAGCAGATTATGCAGGCAGCAGACGCTCGCATTCGTCGGCACTTTTTGGAAGCAGACGCGTTTCGTGGACATACTCGGATCACGAACATCTCGCGGCCAGGGCGGAGGATCTTGATCCGGTGATAGAGAGCGCGGTGTCAGAGGGCCCTCCGCTGAGAGGTGATCCGCGCCTGCTGGTCGGAAATCCCATGATCGCCGCGGTCATGTGAGGCCCGTAAAGGGGCCTAACCACGCTTCGGCCCCCCATTCGCGCCTATGTCGCTACGCACTTCCTGGCTTTTCTTGACGATTTCACGACAGCCGTGCTTGTCTGGCCGGATCTTGCGCTGAGCACCCGCAGCCGACGAGAACATTGATGCTCGTCTCTGGGGCGGTTCATCCATCTGGAGTATCAGCCAGTCTGGCCCGGCGCGCCGTCTGTACTGGAGTTGGACCGTCGAGATGACATCCCGCAAGAAGATCGAGGCGCGTCTAAATGTCCGCCAGCTTGAAGCCTTTCGTGCGCTCATGATTGCGGGAACGGCCAAAGCGGCAGCACGGCTTCTTGGAATTTCACAGCCGGCAGTCAGCAAGCTGATCGAACTAGCGGAAAAGAATCTCAAGCTTACGTTGTTCGATCGTTCCCGTGGCCGGCTTACGCCGACACCCGAAGCGGGCTTGCTGTTCGAGGAGGTCGAGAAGGCTTTTGTAGCCGTCGACAAGATTCATGAGATCGCGTCCGATATCAGATCGGCCAACACCGGAACCCTGACGATTGCTGCACTCCCAGCGCTTGGATTAGGATTGATTCCGAGGGCCGTCGCGCGTTTTCACAACGCGCATGCCAGAACACGCATATCGATCAACATTCAAACTTCGGCAAAGATCGAAGAATGGGTGGCGGCGCAACAAATTGATTTTGGGATAGCTGAGTTTCCATTCGGTCGCTTGGGTGTGGACATCGAAGACTTTTGTCGCGTGGAGCACGTGCTTGCGGTACCTGCTGCACATCCGTTGGCGAAACAACGCGTTGTCAGGCCCGCTGACGTAGCGGATAGCCCATTCATATCGCTGACCCGAAGCACCGTCGGTCGGCATATGATCGATCAGATCTTTATTCAGGCCCAGGTCGAACGAAACATGCTTCTCGAGGCACAGTTTACAGCAGTCATTGCGAGCATGATTGCCCAGGGGATTGGGATTGGTTTCATTGACCCGTTCACCGCCGCGGACTTTCGTGACAAAGGCGTGGTCGCGCTAAGGTTTGAGCCGAAAATCGAATTTCACGTCGGCATTCTGCACCCAACGCACCGGCCGATGTCGCGAGTCGCTCGTGAGTTTCTGGCCGTACTGCGGGCCTGCCGCAATGAGGTGCAGAAGGAAATTCCCTTCCATCTCACCAAGGGCATATAACTTTTCGTTATTCTCAATCGATGGCGCGTTATTTGACATGCAGCGGTCGGACATCATCAAATCGCAACACGATCGCAACAATTCTTTAACAAGTTCTCCGGTCAAAAATGAAGTGCACAGCCACGCGAGTTCTTGCAGCGCATTTGAGCGGCCTATCGCTCGAGACGATTCCGGAGCAGATCGGGCACGAGGCCAAGCGGCTCATTCTTGATAGCCTAGGATGTCTCATAGCCGGCGTTGATTGCGAGATAGGAACCATCGCGCGCAACATGGCTGCATGGTTCGGCGGACATTCGCGAGCAACCATTGCGGGGGCGCGGGGGCGCGGCAGCGTGTTGGGGGCCATCTATGCGAACGCGCGCACCGCAAACGCACTCGACTTTGACGAGACATTTCCGGTCGGAGCTCACTTTGGTTCGGCTGGTGTCGTCGTGGCGCTGGCGCTCGCCGAAGAGCTTGGCTTATCGGGACCACAGGTGCTTCTTGCCACGATCGCAGGTTATGAGGCTGCCGGCCGCGTTGCGAGCTATATCGGTCCGGTCGTCCACATCGACAACGCCAGAGTTGTCGGCTTCCCCGACGTATGGGGTGTGGCAGCTCCTGTCGTAATCGCAGCGGCCGCGGCGACGGCTAAGGCCCACCAATATGAACCAGCGCTGTTCGAACAGGCTATCGGGCTGGCTGGATCGAATGCTCCACTTCCTGTCGGAGCCCAATGGTCCAGTGCAATAGACCTGCCAAACTGCAAGTACTGCGATGCCGGCTGGTGCGCCGTCACTGGCACGGTTGCGGCCCTTTCGGCACAAGAGGGCTCCCGTGGCTTCACCGAACTGCTCGACAGCGACCGCGGCCTTGCCCGCATGTACGGCGTGGCCAATGCCGATAGCAGCCTGATCACCGCGGACCTCGGTCGACGCTTCATGCTCGAGGACATTACCTACAAGCCATGGCCCAGTTGCCGATTCACCCACTATGCCCTGACTGCGCTGGCCGACCTCATGCGTGAACTCCGGCCTTTGGCCGTCAATTCAATTCGTGAGGTGGTGGTTGAGACTGGGCCGCTTGCGGCTTCGGCGCGATTCACCAATCCAGAGCCAGTCACCTTCGCCAGCCAGCAGTTTAGCTATCCTCACATGATCGCAATGATGCTTCTCGAGGTACCGCCTGGGCCAGCCTGGTTCGATCCCAAGTATGCCACCGATCTCACCGTGCTTGCGATCAAGGCGAAAACGCGCATCGTGCAACACCCGCGGGGTGGTCAGTTTGCTGAGACCTTCGTCCGCAATCAGATTCGAACGATGCCTGGCGGCATTACAATCGTGACGGCAGATCGCATCTATCGCGCGGAATCAGACTACGCCCGGGGTGATCCCTGGAGCCCGACCTACCGCTTCGGTGACGTGGATATCCTCGACAAGTTCGCAGCGCTGGTCCCCGGCGAGGACGGTGCCGAATTGGCCGAGGCCATCATGAACTTGGAGCACGAAGTCTCCGTATCCCGCATCACAGCTGCGCTAGGGCGCGCGTCGGCCAGAACTATCCGCCAATGCGCATGAAGCTATCCTCTCTCAGGGAGCCGGTATTCGATTTCGATGTGATCGGTGGCGGCATCAATGGTGCCAGCGTCACACAACATGAGGATCGCTATTGGGGATGCCAGCTCGATCTTGCTTTCAGCTTCTCTCGACGCTTGGCCCCGCCGGCCTGCCGCTCCAAAAATGAGCGTCGTGCGCCCGATTTCTGCCCGCGCGTTGATGCCGGCGCTAGAAGAACATCTGAAGGAGTGCGCCGTGCGGCCAGCGCTTGACTCTCTGAACGGCTGTTCCTTCGACGTCGTCATCATCGGCGGAGGAATCAACGGTGCCGCCGCCGTTCAGCATATCGTCGCGCAGGGGCACAGCGTTCTTCTTGTCGAGAAAGGTGATTTCGGTTCAGGCTCCTCGAGCCGATCGAGCCGCCTTTTGCACTGCGGTCTACGCTATCTGGCGCCAGGTCGCTCCATTTGGGATTTCGTCCTGCACCCGACGCGCTTTCTGACAGCTCTGAAAATGGCGAAACAAGCCATGGAGGCACGAACGGAGTTCGTCAAGACGTCGTCCTTGCGTACTCGCCCGATGCAGTTCGCCTTCCCCATTTATCGAGGTGGCCCCTATCGGGGATGGCAGGTGGACCTCGCCTTCCTGATCCTGAAGCTGATCGGCCCTCGCAATCCACCCCTTGATTATCACCGCATCTCCGCTGCCAAGGTGCGCGCCATGCCGCTCGCAAAGGAGCTGCGAGATCTCGATCAAATCCATTCGGTTGCGGTGTATCGCGAGTACGAGTTCGACTGGCCCGAGCGTGTGTGTATCGATTGCATCCTCGATGCGGAACGGATGGGCGCGGTCGTTCGCAACTATACCATGGCGACGCTCGGACGGCGCCGCGACGATGGCACGTGGCCGATCCAGATTGCGGATCGACTGGATGGAACCACCGCGGAAGTCCGTGCCTCGATTGTGATCAACCTCGCGGGCATCTGGATCGACGATGTTAACGCCTGCGCTGAGCCAAAGGCTGGACGTCGCGTGCTCGGAACCAAAGGGGCGCATATAGTCGTTAAGCTTCCAGACGCCTATGCTGGCTACGGCGTCGCGACACTGAATAGTAAAAGCGAGCCGTTCTACTGCATTCCGTGGCACAGTCTGCACTTCTTTGGGCCGACCGAGACCCTCTATGAGAGCGACAAGGATGACATCCACGTCACCGACGAGGAGCAGGCTTGGCTTCTTCGGGAAGCCAATCGCCTAATGCCGGGCATAAACCTCGTGGCAACAGATGTCCGTCTAACTTGGGCGGGGGTCAGGCCGCTGACATATGACGAGGCCGTACCCTTTGGCAATCGTTCGCGTCAGCTTCACGATCTGGTCGTCGATGGCATGCCGAACGTGCTCGCGATGACTGCCGGGCCCGTGATGAGCCATCGTTCGGCCGGTCGCCTCCTGGCTGCGGAGGTCGGAAGGCGTGTCGAGGCGCAGCGCGCACCTCAAACACCGAACTATGCGCCAAAGCTGCCGCCGGTGAACGACAACTCGCCAACGCTGATTGCCGGCGAGCCGACACGCCTTTCTGATCTCCAGCATGCGATACAGAAGGAGCATGCCGTGAGCCTCATGGATCTTCTGTTCCGCCGCACTGGGCTTGGCTGGCGGTACCAGTTCAGCGATGAAGAGCTCGACCGGGCTGCATCCGTACTCGCGACCGAGCGTGGCTTGTCGGCAGAAGAGAAGCAGCGAGAGATCCGAGCGTTCCGAGTCGAGTACACGCAGCTTTTCGGCCGAAGGGATTGACGGAAATTCAATTTTGTAAACAAGGAGAGCAACATGCAATCGAAAGGTATTTCCCGACGCCAGGCCCTGGCGCTCGCTGCTGGGGCCGCCTCCTTGCCAATGGGCTTTCATGCGCAGGCACAGTCGACTGCGATTTTGCGGGCCGGCATTACCGGCTTCGCCGTGATTAATACTTTCGATCCTGCCAAGGTAAGCCTGATACCCGAGAGCTACGTGGTATGGGCAGTTTTCAATGCATTGGTCAAATTCAATGCAAAGATGGAAATTGTACCAGACCTGGCTGAAAGCTATTCCTTCGTTGAGCCCACGGTCTTGGAGTTTAAACTTCGGAAAGGGGTAAAATTCCACGATGGTACCGAGATGACGTCCGACGATGTCAGGTTCTCTCTCGAACGGGTTATGGACGAAAAGACAGCCTCGCCAAATCGCGCCAAGTTGTCCTCGATCAAAACAATCGAGACGCCAGACGCTTTCACGGTCAGGATCGTCACCCATGCGCCTTTCGCGCCGTTGCTCACTTATCTGGCCAACACCCGTACCGGAACACAGATCGTGCCACGCAAGACAGTGGAGGCCCTCGGAGAAAAATTTGCGCTCAACCCCGTAGGCACCGGCGCCTACAAACTGCAGGAATGGAAAGTCGGCAGCAGCGTCAGGCTCGAGGCTTTCGCAGACTATTTCGGGGGAGCACCCAAGATCCCGACCGTGACGATGCCGCTGATCCCCGAGGAATCGAGCGGACTCACGGCATTGCAGGGTGGTCAGATCGATCTCACTTCGACCGCCCCATTCGCATCTATCCCGGGTCTGGCGAACAATCCGAAAATCAAGGTCTACAAGCAGGCCGGGCTAAACACACGGTATATCGCGCTTAACAACCGCAAGGCGCCTTTTGACGACCCGCATTTTCGTCGCGCCTTGTCCATGGCATTCGATCGTCAAGCAATGGTGCGGTCGGTCGTTTTCGGTGAAGGAAGCGTGCCCCCTGGGCTTTTGCCACCTGCAATTGCGAAGGCAGATCAGCCAATGCCGCCGCTGCTAAGCTTTAATCCCACTGCGGCCAAGGCCGAGCTAGCGAAGTCGAAATATCCAGCCGATACCGAGGTTAAACTCTTGATTTGGGGCCCAGCTTGGTGGCGTAAGATTGGCGAATTCTTTGTGTTGCAAGTCAATCAGGTTCTTGGCACAAAGATGCAGATCGAAGCCGGCGAAAGCAACGCAGTCTTCGGCAGGCTGCGTGCTGGCGATTTCCAAGCTTCTGTGTGGGGCTGGCTCGGCCTGATCGACGCCGACGAGTATCTCGGCGATTTGCTTGGCAAGGGCGGTTCACGCAACTTCCAGGGCTACGACAATCCCGTGTTCGACGCGCTCCTGCTGAAGGGCCAAACCGAGCCGAATCTTTCGAGCCGACAGGATATCTATCGTCAGGCAGAACTCGTGATGTTGGAAGACATGCCGCTGTTGCCATGCTTCTGCTCGAACGTGCACAACCTGTCGGTGCCGAACCTTAAGGGCTTCGAACAACTACCGTTCTCGAATTACGGCGACCAGTTTTCCAAACTCGATTTTAGCTGAGCTGCCATGTCCTCGACCGCATTTCGGCACATTCTCGGCAGAAGCGCGGGGGTCGCGCTTCTCGCCTTGATGGGAGCGGCGGCGGTGTTTTTCGCCATGCACGCTGCTCCTGGCGATCCTGCGTTGACCGCCCTGGGCGAAAATGCATCGACCGAAACCATCGCTGCTTTCCGTGCACGGTGGCATCTCGATCAGCCGTTACCCCTGCAATTCGTGCTGTGGCTTGTCAATGCGCTGCACGGCGATCTGGGACAGTCGATCTCGATCGCCTCAGGCACCAGCGTGTTTGGGCTGATCGCCGACCGACTACCGAACACCCTGTTCATCGGCATCTATGCGATCGTGTTAGCGGTGTTGATCTCGATCGCGGCCGGCACAGCAGCCGCCCTCAATCGCGGCGGCGCGGTTGATACCGTGGCGACCTCTGTCGCGGCGGTCGGCATCTCGATGCCGGATTTCTGGATCGGCTATGTGCTCGTCTATGCCTTCGCTTTGGGGCTGGGGTGGTTTCCCGCCTATGGTTTCGTGTCGCCTCTGGAGTCGGTGCCCGGCGCACTACACAGTGGATTGCTTCCCGCTTTGGCCATTGCGGCGCCGATGGCAGCCTCATTCACGCGCATCCTCCGTTCAGCCTTGATCGACAACGCCCATCGCGATCATGTGCGTGTCGCGCTGTCGCTCGGGCACGGCCGCAGCTTCGTCTTCCTCCACCACATTATGCGCAATGCGCTGATTCCCTATTTCACGGTGATCGGCCTGCAGGTGCGCTATCTGCTGGGTGGCACCGTCGTGATCGAGCGCATCTTTGGAGTTAACGGCCTCGGTTCGCTCATGATCGACGCGGCATTCGGACGCGACTACCCGATCGTGCAGGCCTGCGCGTTGACCTTCCTGCTAATCGTGCTGCTAGCGAATGTGATCATCGACACGATCTGCACCGCTCTCAATCCGAGGATGCGCTGATGCTCATCCTGAAACAGGTCGCCTCGAATAAAACCGCTTTGATCGGCGCGCTGATAACTGCCCTTGTCGCTTTCGCGGTCGTCTTCGGGCCCATGATCTCGCCTTATGACGTGGATGCGATGGATGTCACAGCGATGCTCTCGCCCCCGAGCCTCGCACACCCGTTCGGGACCGATACGATGGGGCGCGACGTCCTTACGCGCGTTCTCTACGGGGCGCGACTTTCCCTGTTTATCTCGATAAGCGGAGTCTGTATCGCGGCTATAGCCGGCACGATGATCGGCCTCTTTATCGCCTATCGTCCCAGTCTCATCAGCACTGTACTGATGAATCTGTCGGATCTGCTGCTATCCTTTCCGAGCTTTGTCCTCGCCATCTTCCTGATGGTGGTCCTCGGCTATGGCGTCTTCAACGTCGCGCTGGCCATTGCGCTGGTCTATCTGCCGATCTTCGTCAGGTTGGCGCGCAACCTCGGGCAGCTCATCGTCGAGGAACCCTGGGTGCAAGCAGCAAAGCTCTTCGGCCAACCGACCCGGTCGATCTTGCTGCGCGAACTCTTGCCCAACACCCTGTCACCGCTGATGGTACAGGCCACGATTGGCGTCGCTTTCGGCATCGTGATCGAAGCCGGAGTCAGCTTTCTTGGCCTCGGGGTTCAGCCGCCGGCGCCTTCGCTTGGCTTGGTAATGTCCGACGGCCGCGAGTTCTTCAACACGGCTCCATGGGTCCTCACCATGACGGGGTTTGCGATATCCATCGCGCTGCTCGGCCTGAATCTGCTAGGCGACGGTCTCAGGGATCTCACCGACCCGAAACTGAAGGAGCGTTTGTCGTGAGTGCGGCCCCGCTACTGCGCGTGCGCGATCTGCGGACGGCCTTCGGATCCGGCGCCGGAGCGAATGAAGTCGTCAAGGGCGTGTCGTTCGATCTCGCCGAGGGCGAGGTGCTTGGACTCATCGGAGAATCCGGCTCTGGAAAGACTGTGACCGGCCTGAGCATCCTTCAGCTTCTGCCCGGCAATGCACATGTGAATGCGGCCGAGCTGAGCTATCGCGGCGAGCCGATCGCCGGCAAGAGCGCCGCGGAATTGCGCCGGCTGCGCGGCATCGATCTCGCAATGATCTTCCAGGACCCGGTCGGTTCGTTCAATCCGGCGAAGACGATTGGCTGGCATATCGAGAAGGCACTCGGTCGGCTAGCGGTTTCGCCCAGTGCAGAGGCAGGGGCAGAACCGATCCGCCTGCTGAAGAGCGTCGGCATTCGCGAGCCGGAGCAGGCCTTGAGCTCCTACCCCCACCAATTATCGGGCGGGATGTTGCAACGCGTGCTTATCGCGATGGTCTTCGGTCTGAAGCCGAAACTTGTCATCGCCGACGAACCGACGACGAATCTCGACAATCTGGTTGAACGCCAAATCCTGAATCTCATTCGCGACCAGCAGCGCCGGCACGGGACTGGCGTGCTTTTCGTCACCCACGATCTCACCGTGGCACGCCACCTGTGCGATCGAATTGCGGTGATGTACAGCGGCAGGATCGTCGAGATTGGACCAACCGAGCGCATCCTTAAGCAGCCGGCTCATCCCTATACCGCCGGCCTACTCGCGACGGCGCGTTCCCTCGCCAACCGTGACGAGACGCTCTACGAGATCAAGGGGGAGCCCGGTGCTTCGAGCTGGGCCGGACGTTGCGCCTTCGCGTCTCGCTGCAACGCGGCAATCGACCGATGCACGACCGCCGAGCCGCACGACGTCGATCTTTGCCAGAATCATAGCGTGAGGTGTTTCAATCATGCTGTCTGACACCCTGACTTTGTCGGCGGGGACAACACCGCCGCTCGTGCGCATCCGCAAGGCTGTTCTTCAGTTTAGGGTCGGCAAGACGTGGGGCGCGAAACGCGATCTGCGTGTGCTCGACGAGATCACGCTCGACATTCAGCCAGGAGAAATCGTAGCCCTTGTTGGCGAATCGGGTTCGGGGAAGACGACGCTCGGCAAGGCAATGCTCGGCCTCTATGCCTTGAATTCCGGCGATATCGAGATCGAACGAGCGGAGGGCTCGCGGCGGGATGGTCCCGTGCACGACCTGCAAATGGTCTTTCAGGATCCCCTATCGTCCTTCAATCCGCGCTTTACGATCGGGTCCTCAATCGCGCTGCCGCTCAGGATGCATCTTCATCTGCCCGAGCCGGCGATCAGCGACAGGGTTTGCGCATTACTGACTAGGGTCGGCCTCAATGCCGGGTTTGCGGACCGCTATCCGCACGAAATGTCTGGCGGCCAGTTGCAGCGCGCCGCAATGGGGCGGGCTCTCGCACTGTCGCCGCGCCTCATCGTCGCTGACGAGGCCGTATCGAAGCTCGACGTCTCCGTCCGCGCCCAGATCCTAAACTTGATCAAGTCGCTGAACAGGTCCGAGAAGATCGCGATCGTTTTTATCACCCACGATCTCGGCGTCGCTCAGTTTCTCGCCGATCGTGTGGCGGTAATGTATTTCGGCCGGATCATCGAGCTCGGCTCGTCGGAACAGGTGATGACCCGTCCGCGCCACCCCTACACTGCGATGTTGATGAACGCGCGTAGAGGTGAGGCGGTCGCGAACGATGAAGCCAAACCTAATGCGACGGGGTGCAACTTTGCCAGTCGATGCCCGCGTTCGCTCGATAGATGCCGAGTAGAAAGACCGGGAGCGATCGACGCTGGAGACGGTAGCGAGGTCTATTGCTTCAATGCGCTTCCTTGAAGAGCCGGATTCCGCATTACGCGTGATAGTCGCACTGCGAGGGGACGTCCTCGCGCCCGATTTACCAGCCTTCTGGCAGTTAACTCAGCGAGGCCAATCTAACAGAGTGCAGCTTGAGATAGGAGGAGTGACCGCCCGCTGGGCAGAGTGGAGCGCGATGCGAGGAACTGCCGTTCGTCACGTTGACTGCATTGGTAATGCAGATGTCCTCCCCGGCAACCTGGCTGTCGTCGGAAGATTCCGACGACAGCCGCTTTCTTTCCGAGCAGCAGGTGTTCGGTTCGAAGTCTGCCAGAGGCTGCGAGAGTGCTCCGCCGGCAAGGGAGACGAACAATGAATACCGCGGTACGAGTTCAATCGCCGATCGCAGGCAATGCTTCCTTCTTGGACAGTGTCGAAGCATACATGGATCGAGCGCTTGCTCAGCTTTCGTTGCCCGAAGGACTGGCCGAGCGCATTAGAGCCTGTAACTCCACTTACACCGTGCGGTTTGGCGTAAGGCTACGGGGCAAAATGTGTAGCTTCACGGGATGGCGCTCCGTTCACAGTGAGCATGTCGAACCCGCGAAGGGCGGTATTCGCTACGACATTAACTCCAACGAACAGGAGGTCGAAGCACTGGCTGCTCTCATGAGCCTGAAATGTGCGCTCGTCGACATTCCGTTCGGTGGGTCAAAGGGCGCTCTTAGGATCAACCCGAAAGAGTGGGAGATCCACGAGCTTGAAAGGATCACCCGCAGGTTCACACAGGAGTTGGCAAAGCGCGATCTTATTTCGCCCGGCCGCAACGTTCCCGCTCCGGACATGGGCACGGCGGAGCGAGAGATGGCGTGGATGGCCGACGAATACAAGCGCACCGGCCCATCCGACATCGTCAATGCGAACGCTTGCGTCACAGGCAAGCCGTTGTCCCGTGGTGGGATTGAGGGCCGAACTGAAGCCACGGGGCGCGGCGTCCAGGATGCCATCCATTGTTTCCTGCGCGATCCCTATCAGAATGGGATCGAGGGCGGTCGTGATCTGTCAAGGATGACTGTCGCGGTCCAGGGCTTTGGGAACGTGGGCTACCACGCAGCCAAGTTCCTCAGCGAAGAAGATGGAGCCAAGGTCGTCTGTATTACCGAGCACGACGGCCACCTATGGAACGACAATGGTCTGGATGTTGCGGCGGTAAAGCGTCATCAGCTCGCGACCGGCTCTATTCTGGGATTCGAAGGCGCCGAGAGCCATCGGCAGAGCGGGCCGGGACTTGAAGTAGCGTGCGATATCTTGATCCCGGCGGCGATGGAGAATGCCATCACGCCAGAGAATGCCAGCCGGATTCGCGCCAAGCTGATCGCCGAGGGCGCCAACGGACCGATTGCGTTTGCGGCGGAGGAGATCCTTCTCGCCAAGGGAATCACCATCCTTCCCGATCTCTTCGTGAACGCCGGAGGTGTCATCGTCTCGTACTTCGAATGGGTGAAGAATCTGACACACATCCCGTTCGGACTCATGGAGCGCCGCCGCCGTGAACGGAGAAATCTCCACATCACCCAGGCGCTTGAAACGATGACGGGCCAAGGCTTCCCCGAACATCTTCGAGACGAATTTTTGGAAGGCGGTAGCGAGATCGATCTGGTTCGTTCGGGTCTCGATGACGTCATGCGCAGTGCCTACGAGAACATGTCGCGCACGCTGAGAACTCATCCGGAGATCAAAGATCTGCGCACCGCAGCCTACCACATTGCACTGGGCCGCATTGCTGAAGCCTACAAGGCAATCGGCATCTGATGTTCAAAGGATCGATTCGTGCCAACCTCGAAACAGACCAGCGCAGCAGAACCCGAGCAAATATTCGCCGAGTTCGCTCCACCTGTCCGTCCTCAGTCGCTTCTTCGCAAAGCCATAACGGCGGCCTACCGCAGGCCTGAACCGGAGTGTCTGCCGCCGCTGGTTGAATCTGCCAAGCTGGCGCCGAACCTGAAGGCCGAAGTCGAAAAAGCCGCGCGCAGGCTGATCGAAGCGCTCCGCGCCAAGCACAAGGGCAGCGGTGTTGAGGGGTTGGTGCACGAATACTCGCTTTCCAGCCAGGAAGGCGTGGCGCTGATGTGCCTTGCTGAGGCATTGCTGCGCATCCCTGACGTCGAGACTCGGGATGCGCTGATTCGCGACAAGATTGCCGAAGGCGACTGGCGCTCGCACCTGGGCGGCAGTAAGTCCCTCTTCGTCAATGCGGCGACCTGGGGCCTCGTCGTGACCGGCAAGCTCACCTCTACAGTTAACGACCGCAACCTGGCAGCTGCGCTGACACGCCTGATCGCGCGCGCCGGTGAACCCGTGATCCGTCGCGGCGTCGACATGGCAATGCGCATGATGGGCGAGCAGTTCGTCACTGGCGAGACGATCGAGGAAGCCTTGAAGCGGTCTCGTCCGCTCGAAGACCGCGGCTTCCGATATTCCTATGACATGCTCGGCGAGGCAGCAACAACTGCGGCCGACGCAGAGCGGTACTACCGCGACTACGAAGCGGCGATCCATGCCATTGGCAGGGCATCCGTCGGTAGGGGCATTTACGAAGGTCCTGGGATCTCCGTTAAGCTTTCGGCGCTGCATCCGCGCTATTGTCGCGCGCAGTCCGGCCGCGTCATGCGCGAGCTCCTGCCGCGCGTGAAGCAGTTGGCGCTCTTGGCGCAGCAATACGATATCGGACTGAACATCGATGCGGAGGAAGCGGATCGTCTCGAACTGTCGCTCGACCTGCTGGAGGACCTCAGTCTCGACAAGGACCTCAGCGGTTGGAACGGCCTCGGGTTCGTGGTCCAGGCCTATGGCAAGCGTTGCCCCTTCGTACTCGACTACGTCATCGATCTTGCTCGCCGGGCCGGCCGCCGCATGATGGTGCGGCTGGTCAAAGGGGCCTACTGGGACGCCGAGATCAAGCGCGCCCAGCTCGATGGTCTGGACGGCTTTCCGGTCTATACCCGCAAGGTGCATACCGACGTCGCCTACATCGCCTGCGCCCGGAAGCTGCTCGAGGCTGGGGATGCCGTCTTCCCGCAGTTCGCTACTCATAACGCTCAATCGTTGGCGACGATCTATCAACTGGCCGGTCCGGACTTCCATGTCGGAAAATACGAGTTCCAGTGCCTGCATGGCATGGGAGAGCCGCTTTATGAGGAGGTAGTAGGCAAGAGCAAGCTCGATCGGCCCTGCCGCATCTACGCGCCGGTCGGCACGCATGAAACACTGCTCGCCTATCTCGTGCGCCGCCTGCTGGAAAACGGAGCCAATTCGTCCTTTGTGAACCGCATCTCCGATTCTGCCGTTTCGGTCGACGACCTCGTGGCCGATCCGGTTGATATCGTGGAAGCAATGCCGGTCATGGGCATGCCGCATGACCAGATTTCCCTGCCGCGCGCGCTCTACGGCAAGGATCGCAACAATTCGAGCGGCATCGATCTTTCCAGCGAAACGGTGCTTGCGGACCTCTCGAGAAAGCTTGCAGATGCCGTTGCGGTACAATGGCGCGCCGTGCCCGAGCTTGCCGAAGGATTCGGCGCTGGAGCGACGCAGCCGATCATCAATCCGGCGGATCACAGCGACGTTGTGGGTTCGGTCATCGAACTTGATGTCGGCGACGCATCTCGCGTCGTCCGTATGGCTGCCAACGCCGCCACGGCTTGGGCCGCCGTGCCGCCGGCGCAGCGCGCCGCCAGCCTCGAACGGGCCGCCGATCTAATGCAGGGTCGCATTGAAACCCTCATGGCGATAGTCATGCGCGAGGCCGGCAAGTCCGCGGCGAACGCCATCGGCGAAGTCCGTGAAGCGATTGATTTTCTGCGCTACTACGCCGCTCAGGCGCGGCGGACACTCGGCCCGTCGCATGTTCCGCTCGGCACTGTCGTCTGTATCAGCCCGTGGAATTTCCCGCTGGCGATCTTTATCGGCCAGGTGGCGGCAGCGCTGGTCGCTGGTAATGCGGTGGTTGCCAAGCCTGCGGAAGAGACCCCGATCATCGCACATGAAGGCGTTAAGATCCTTTACGAAGCCGGAATTCCGCGCGGTGCACTACAATATGCCTCTGGCGGCGGGGACCTTGGTGCCGCGCTGGTTGCGGCACCCGACACGGCAGGCGTGATGTTTACTGGGTCAACTGAAGTGGCGCGCCTGATCCAGGCCCGGCTAAGCGAGCGGCTTTCGTCGTCAGGCAAGCCAATCCCGCTGATCGCCGAGACAGGTGGGCAGAACGCGATGATTGTCGATTCCTCCGCTCTGGCCGAGCAGGTCGTGAGCGACGTCATCGCCTCCGCCTTCGACAGCGCCGGCCAGCGCTGTTCGGCCCTGCGCGTGCTTTGTCTCCAAGAGGGCATAGCCGACCGTACGCTCACCATGCTCAAGGGCGCCCTCCAGGAACTGTCGATCGGCCGCACCGATCGCCTCAGCGTCGATATCGGGCCGGTGATCACGGCTGAGGCCAAAGAGACAATCGAGAACCATATTGAGCGCATGCGCGCACTAGGATGCAAGGTCGAGCAGTTGAAGTTGCCGCAAGCGGCCGCGCGCGGCACCTTCGTTCCACCGACAATCATCGAGCTGAAGCAGATGTCGGACCTGCAACGTGAAGTCTTCGGCCCCGTGCTGCATGTCATCCGCTACCGGCGCGAGGATCTCGATCGCCTGATCGACGACATCAACAGTTCGGGCTATGGCTTGACCTTCGGCCTGCATACGCGTCTCGACGAAACGATCGCGCAAGTGACAAGCCGCATCAGGGCCGGCAATCTCTACATCAACCGCAACATCATCGGTGCAGTCGTGGGCGTGCAACCTTTCGGCGGCCGCGGTCTTTCGGGTACAGGTCCGAAGGCGGGCGGACCGCTCTATATCGGCCGGTTGGTACAGCGTGCGCCCGTACCGCCGCAGCACAGCTCGATTCATACCGATCCTGCGTTGCGGGAATTCGCTAGCTGGCTTGGGAGGAAGGGGCACAATGCCGAAGCCGAAGCCGCACGCGAACTGGCCGTCGTCTCTGCTTTGGGTCTCGAGAAGGAGCTGGTTGGACCGGTTGGCGAGCGAAATCTCTACACGATTTATCCGCGCGGCCGTATCCTGCTGGCGCCGAAGACCGCCAAGGGCCTCTTCCGGCAGCTGTCGGCCGCACTCGCAACCGGGAATGAAGTTGTGATCGATCGGGCATCGGGGCTCGAAGGCGCGCTTGCAACACTGCCTGGATCGGTCGTGGCGCGGATGTCTTGGAGCTCTGATTGGGAGGCCGCAGGTCCCTTCGCCGGAGCGTTGGTTGAAGGCAATTCGGAAACCGTGCACGAAATCAACAAGAAAATCGCCGGCCTCACGGGGCCGCTTTTCCCCGTACAGTCGGCAACGACTGACGAGTTGGCAAATGACTATGAGGCCTATTGCCTGAATTGGCTACTGGAAGAGGTCTCGACGTCAGTCAACACCGCAGCGGCGGGCGGCAATGCTAGTCTGATGACGATCGGGTGACGTCGTGGGACTCGTACGTTCTTCCGGAACACAGGACAATCTGGTTCGCAGACTGCAGAGCCCGCCACTGCACTTTCCTCGCTCGCGGGGAACCGGGCTGCCGCCGGATCGGAACGTAGAGGCAGGCGCACAACCACGATCTGATTGGAGATCCAGGGAGGTTGAATTTCATTGATTCAATCGAAACGGTCGTGAAGAATGATAGAATCGCGATGCTCATCGGGTAAGATCACGTCGCGCTGATGCTTAGAAAAAGAAGAAGACGAGGAGTTTGCGTTGGGTGAGCAACTACAGGGGTTGATTGACGCCGTCGACGTGGCGCACGACGAGCGCTCCATACGCAATGCGATCAAGAACTTTACCGTCGCATCTGGCTTCGACCGCTATGCCTATATCCATGTTCACGCCGACGATGCGGTTGCTTTCAGCGATTATCCTGCGGAATGGCTGAACCTCTATTTTGCAAAGCGATACACGATCATCGATCCTGTCGTGACGACGGCCAAGCGCAACATGCGAATGTTCGCGTGGTCGGCCGAGGATCGCAACGTGCGCAGGAGCTCGCGCGAGATCAAGCAATTCTATTCTGAGGCAACCGACTTCGGCATCCGTTGCGGCGTCTCCATCCCGATCAGGACAAGCTATGGCCGGACAGCGATGATCACCCTCGCGTCAGATCGGCGGCGCGTCGAGGTCCCGCCGTGGGATCCGATGCAGGCGGCGTTGGCACTTGCCCACATTCATATTCATCTCAGCCTGGTGCCTATGTCTTCGTTCAAAACAGGAGACGTGACATTGTCGACGCAGGAAGCGACCTCGCTCAGTTGGTCGTCGCACGGCAAGTCGATGAACGTGATTGCCGACCTGCTTGGCATCAAGTCACGAACCGTCCAGTTCTATCTGGACAATGCACGCGACAAACTCGGGGCCAGCAGTCTCCAGCAGGCCGTCCGTATCGCTATGGAGAAAAAGCTCATTTAGTCCAGCGTGCGCATGCCACTGGGAATCTTCGCTCACCTCAGGTAGGCGACTGAGGGAGACAACGCGTGAATGCGACGTCGGCCTCTGATTCGGTCCGGTGACGCCTGCGATGCGTTGGCTCGCAGCTTATCCGGTCGGGACGTTGGGAACGTAGCCGAGCCGATCGATTAGGTTGTTCAGAACAAGTTGGCGCGCCCGATGTTCCGTCTCCGCGTGTTGGTGGATGCGTTGGAGCTCGGCCCGGCGTTCTGGACAACAGTTCTTGTCGGCCTCTGCCGCTAGCCGCTCCAGTCTGGCTGTCTCGGCGAGCGCGACGCTCGCCCGGTACTCGCGAATGGCGTCGATGGTCAGGAGCTCAAGCTCGGACTGGGCCATTCCCTCGAAAATCTGCTCAAAATTGTTGTTGAGCTTGGCGGCGCGCCACTCGTCATCATTGTTCGATGCCACAATTCTCACACACGCTTGGTCTGCGGTGCGCCCCCGCTGACGATAATCCCTTGATCCCAAGCCGGGGGTTAGAAAACCGCGATTAGACGGTCCCTGTGACCTTTAGCACCGAGGCGCCTGGACATACGTCACAGGCCCCCGGCCGTTAGGTCAGAGGATCCCGGTGCCGTCACGGCCGGCACCAACCGCTAATCGAGGGGTTTCTAAGCCCCAGGGCAGCGCGTACTACCCTGCGGGTTCTTATAGATTGAAGAGGGATTCGACGCCAGCCGTGGAGAATGCGGCGAATTCAACCAAGTTGGTGTGGTCGAGCCTGGCGCCATGAAAGGGGCGCGCGGGTGATTGATGAGGTCCAACACCTGCCAATCATGGCATTGGCCTCGAATATAGCTCATTCAGCCTACGGCTCGTCCCCGAACACGCAGCAATCCGGCGCTAAGCAGGTCTTCGTGAGTGCAATTCTGCCGCGGGTACCGGTAGCATACACGTTAATGTAGAATCGGTCGGGCCTTTAAAGGGGCCTCCGGAAGGCAGACCGTTCGTGTGTCCCGATAATTCACTTCGCTCATTGAACCGCCCCGCCCCGGCTCCGGGTGATCCGATAGACCGGCCGAACATAGGTACAGAGCGGGGCGTGCTCGACCGTGCAGATCCCCTCGACCCTGCCAAGGCCCATCGTATCACCGCTCCCCTGCGCCACCGCACGTTCCGGCGCATCTGGATTGCAAGCCTGGTCTCAAATCTGGGCAGTCTGGTGCAGGGAGTCGGGGTGGCATGGGCCATGACCGAGATGTCATCGTCGGCGGACAAGGTGGCGCTGGTCCAAACTGCTCTCGGATTGCCCGTGATGCTCATCGCAATTCCGGCGGGCGCGATTGCGGATGTGCATGATCGACGCATCGTGGCATTGATTTCACTCGGTATTGCCTTGGCGGCTACTACCACGTTGGCGACGCTCGCTTCGTTGGGGCTCCTCACACCGGATCTCTTGCTGGCGCTCTGCTTTGCAGCGGGTTGTGGCGCCGCGATGTGGGGGCCCGCGTGGCAGGCGGCGGTCAGCGAACAGGTGCCAGCGCAAGCTCTGCCAGCCGCCGTCGCGCTCAATGGAATCAGCTACAATATTGCACGAAGCGTAGGTCCGGCAATAGGTGGCATCATTGTGGCCACTGCAGGGACCGTTGCGGCGTTCGCACTCAATGCTGTCTCCTATCTGCCGCTCATCGCCGCGCTCTATTTGTGGAAGCGCGCGACTGAGCGGTCGCGCCTGCCGCCGGAACGGCTCGACCGCGCGATTCTTTTAGGCGTCCGGTACATCGCGAACTCACCCCCGATCATGGTCGTGTTGATCCGCACGATCATTGTGGGCTTGATCAGTGGAGTGATTCTCGCACTCTTGCCGCTGGTAGCGCGCGATCTCCTCCTTGGCAGCGCACCAACATACGGTCTGATGTTAGGAGCCTTTGGTGCGGGAGCTGTTATCGGAGCGGCAAATATCGGCCTGGTGCGCAAGCACTTGAGCGGTGAAGCATGCGCTGCTGCGCGCTCGCGATGGCCACGGGCATTGCTGTTATGGCATTAAGCCGAAATCCAGTGATCGCTGGACTGGGACTGGTCGTGGCCGGTGCTGGGTGGACCCTCTGTTGGACTCTGTTGAATGTTGGCGTACAGCTTTCCGCGCCCCGCTGGGTCGCAGCACGATCTCTGGCGGCCTATCAGGCGGCCTCGGCCGGTGGGCTGGCGCTCGGCAGCTGGGGTTGGGGCCATTTGGCGGAGATCGC
Organism: Bradyrhizobium sp. 142; assembly: GCF_023074015.1. Taxonomy (NCBI): domain Bacteria; kingdom Pseudomonadati; phylum Pseudomonadota; class Alphaproteobacteria; order Hyphomicrobiales; family Nitrobacteraceae; genus Bradyrhizobium; species Bradyrhizobium sp. 142. Next base: position 384 of record NZ_JADPKQ010000541.1, on the reverse strand, counting down.
TGATGTCGAAACAGCCCTCCTCGTTGCAGCCGCACTGATGGTTGCATCGCCACTGGTTGGCCTGCGGCTGCGGATGCCGCCTGTGGGTGCGCGTGCGGAAGAGGGAAGCCTCCTCGAGGACCCAGAGGTGCGGGTGCCCATCAGAGCCGGGCCCGGTTGTCTGAACAGAATCTCCGCGTCGATAAGTGGAGCGTCTGCCGGGATTAGGCCGCCATGCGGATTGGCAGCGGGTTGAAGTAGGCTTGATCCGGGGTGCTGCCGTCAAGGCTCGAATGCGGCCGGCGACCGTTGTACAACGAGGTTTGAGAACGCCCACAGGACCGTTCTTCGCGAGGTTCTTTATCGATATCATCCTTGGTTTGGCTGCCGAGTTTGCGTTCATGG